>NZ_JBHMFS010000003.1:0-274968 GCF_051433165.1 Falsiroseomonas sp. E2-1-a4
TCCGATGCGCCAGAGCCTCCGTTAGCCAACCGCCTCCGCTGTCTCAAAGCATTCGACGACGGACAGTGTCGCCGGTTGTGTGTCCCCGCATCCCATTCGACGAACGTAATCAGCGCGTTAACCTGTTCGCACCGTGACCCGTCGTCAACGCGGGGATGCGGGTGCCCTGTTGTGGCAGGGTTGATGCTTTCCGGGCCGTTCATGATCCTGAACGCCAGCGTTCAACTGCGTTAACCCGCCCAGACGTCGTCGGACAGGGATCGCCCCTAACCCATTGAAGCATAACGAGTGGTAGTCTGGCGCGAAGCTTGCTTACCTCGGTGTTCATCATGCTCTCGCCCGATCTCATGCTCCCGCTTCCCCTCATCCTCGGCCTCGCTGCGGCGATGCTCGTGGCATGCCTGCAACCAACACGCGCTGCGCCGGTGGGGGCTGCCGCGGCGGCTACTTCATTCGTGGTCTATCTGGCTCTGGCGGGCGGCGATCCTGCCTCCGCGGGATTCTGGGCGGTGCCGTCCCTTGGTATTTCGGGCGGGCTACGGCTGGACGGGCTGGCGGCGCTGTTCGCGCTTCTCATCACCGGCATCGGCACCCTCGTGCTGCTCTACGCCGGAAGCTACCTCAAGGGTGATCCGCGCCTCACGCGCCTCGTGGTGCTGTTGCTGATCTTCATGGTGGCGATGCTCGGCTCCGTCACCGCGAACGACGTCATCACCCTGTTCATCTTCTGGGAATTGACGAGCCTCACCTCGTTCTTCCTCGTCGGCTATGACCACGAGAAGCCGGAGGCCCGGAAAGCCGCCCTGCAGGCGCTGCTGATCACCGGCGGCGGCGGCCTGGCGCTGCTTGCCGGCCTGATCCTGGTCGCCATTGCGGCGGAGACCACCAGCCTCACCGGCATCATCGCGGCGCGTGAGGCGGTGCTGGCGCACCCTGCGGCCGTGCCGGCGATGCTGCTGGTGATCCTCGGCGCCTTCACCAAATCGGCCCAGTTTCCGTTCCATTTCTGGCTGCCGAACGCCATGGCCGCGCCGACGCCGGTCAGCGCCTATCTTCACTCCGCCACCATGGTGAAGCTCGGTATCTACCTGCTCGCACGCTTCAACCCGGTCTATGGGTCGGAGGCGCTGTGGCAGAACCTGCTGACCTGGACCGGGCTGCTGACGGCGCTGCTCGCCGCGGTGCTCGCCTTCCGCGAAACCGACCTGAAGCGCGTCCTGGCCTACACCACCGTCACGGCGCTGGGCACGCTGACGATGCTGCTCGGCCTCGCGCCCGAATTGTCGGCCATGGCGGCGGTGACCTTCCTGACGGTCCACGCCCTGTACAAGGCGGCGCTGTTCCTGACCGCCGGCATCCTGGACCACGAGACGGGCACGCGGGACGCCTCCGCCTTGGGTGGACTGCGGGGGGTCATGCCCTGGACGGCCGCGGCCGCGGTGCTGGCTGCCCTTTCGATGGCCGGGCTGCCGCCCTTCCTCGGCTTCGTCGGCAAGGAAATTGTCTATGAGGCGGCGGTCGCGGCGGATGGCGGGGCAGGGCTGGTCGTCCTGGGCGCCTTCCTCGTCAACACCGCGGGCGTGGCGATCGCGGGCCTCCTGTCCTGGCGAATCTTCTTCGGTGCGCGACCCAAGACGCCGAAGGCGCCGCATGATCCGCCCATCGCGATGCTGGCTGGGCCGATCCTGCTCGCGTCGCTCGGCCTGGTGGCCGGACTGGCGCCGTCGCTGCTTGGTGGCTGGCTTCTGGATGGGGCCGCCGCCTCCATCCTCGGCCATCCGCCCACCACCTATCTGGCGCTGTGGCACGGCTTCACGCCGATCCTGGCGCTGAGCGCCGTGACGGTGCTGCTCGGGGCGGTGCTGACGCTGCTGTGGCCGCGCCTGATGCGGGGGTTGCAGGCCACGCGGGCGCTGGACCGGTTCGGCCCCGCCAATGCCTACGACGCCGCGCTGGCCGGCCTCGTTCGCACCGCGGATGCCACGACGGCCGCGGTCCAGCATGGCAGCCTGCGCGGGTACATGCAGGTGCTGCTGCTGGTGGCGGCGCTGGGTCCGCTGATTGTCATTGTCGCGCGCGGCGGCCTGGCATGGCCGGCGGAGACGGCGCTGGATCCGCGCGCGCTCGCCTTCGCCCTAATCGCCGCCGGCGGGGTGGCGACTGCCCTCGCAGCCGGCACTTTCGCCGCGGTGATGGCGCTGGGCTTGGTGGGTTTCGGGGCGGCGGTCGTCTTCCTCACCTTCGGTGCGCCCGACGTGGCGCTCACGCAGTTCACGGTCGAGGTGCTGCTGGTTGTCATCCTGGCAACCGTGCTGATCCGCCTGCCGATCCATGGCCGGGACAGGCGCACCACCCGCCAGCGGGGCACTGATGCGGGGGTTGCGGTGGCGGCGGGGGTTTCCGTCACGGTGCTGCTGCTTGCTGTTCTGGCGTCGCCCTTCGATCCGCGGCTCAGCACCTGGTTCGGGGAAAACAGCGTCCCGGCCGCGCATGGGCAGAATGTCGTGAACGTCATCCTCGTCGATTTCCGCGCCCTCGACACGCTGGGCGAGATCGCGGTGCTCGCCATTGCCGCCTTCGCCGTCATCGCGTTGCTGCGCGGTGCGGCGCGCCCGCTCCGCAGGGGAAACTGAGCCGATGCCCGCCTCCCTCATCCTTCGCGTCGCGGCGCCGCTGCTGCTGTGGATGCCCCTGATCGTGTCGTTCTACCTGCTGCTCCGCGGGCACAATGCGCCGGGCGGCGGCTTCGTCGGCGGCCTGGTCGCCGCTTCGGGCCTGGTCTTCTTCGCCATCGCGCGTGGCCAGGCAGCGGCGCTCTCCGTCATGCGCCTGCCGCCGGCGTCCTGGTGCGGCGTGGGTCTGCTGCTGGGGGGCGGCAGTGGCCTGCTGGCCTTGCTTGATCCCGCTTCCGGCTACCTGACGCACCTCTGGTGGTTCCCGGATCTGCCGGTGAAGCTGCCGCTGAACACCGCCTTCATTTTCGATGTCGGCGTCTATCTCGTGGTGATCGGGACGATCACGGCGATGGTCTTCGCCCTCGTGTCGGAGGATTGAGGCCATGGAAGCGCTTCTTGCCCTGAGCATTGGCGTGCTTGTCGCCGCGGCGGCCTATCTGTTGCTGGCACGCGATCTGCCGCGCGTGCTGCTCGGCTTCGTGCTGCTCGGCAACGCCACCAACCTGACGATCTTCGCCGCGGGCCGGATCGGCACCATGGCGCCGCCGCTGGTGGAGTATGGGGTGCCGACGCTGGCCGCTGGGGCTGCGAACCCGCTGCCGCAGGCCCTGGTGCTGACGGCGATCGTCATCGGCTTCGGCCTTGCTGCCTTCGCGCTGGTGCTGGTGATGCGCGCCTATGCCGAATTCGGCAGCGCCCAGGCCGAGGACATGGATGCGGCGGAGGGTCCGGACGAGCCGGTGCCGTCCCAGCAGGACCCGATGCCCGCGCAACGGGAAGCCGCGTGATGCGCCAGTTCCTCATTGTCGCGCCCATCCTGATTCCGCTCGCGGCCACCGCCGTCACGGCGCTGCTGTGGTCGCGCCCCGCGGCGCAGCGCCTGATTGGGCTGGGTGCCGCGGTTGCGCTGTTCGTCGCCACCCTGGCGGTGCTGGCAGAGGTGATTTCCGGCGGCATGCTGGTCGGGCAGATGGGCAGTTGGCCCGCGCCCTTCGGCATCTCCCTGGTTATTGACCATCTGGCCGCCGCAATGCTGGCGATCACCGGGCTGATGGGCCTGACCGTCGCGGTCTATGCCATGGGGCCGGGCGCGCAGGAGCGTGACCGCGCGGGCTTCCAGCCGCTGTTCCATGCGCTGCTGATGGGCGTCACCGGCTCCTTCACCACGGGCGACCTGTTCAACCTGTATGTGTGGTTCGAGGTGATGCTGATCGCCTCCTTCGGCCTGCTGGTACTGGACCGCACGCGGGAGCAGATCGATGGCGGCATCCGCTACGTGATGCTCAACCTGGTCGGCACCACCTTCTTCCTGCTGGCCATCGGGCTGGTCTATGGGCTGACCGGCACGCTGAACATGGCGGATCTGGCGCGCGTGGCGCCGGATATCGAGAACCAGGGCGCGCTGGCCGCGGTGGGCGTGCTGCTGCTGGTGGCCTTCGGGGCGAAGGCGGCGGTCTTCCCGCTGTTCAACTGGCTGCCGGCCTCCTACCACACGGCCTCCATGCCGGTGGCGGCGATCTTCGCGGCGCTGCTGACCAAGGTGGGCGTCTACGCCATCATCCGCGTCTTCACGCTGATCTTCGCGCATGACCAGGCGCTGTTCGGGCCGCTGCTCGGCATCATCGCCATGGCGACCATGGTGGTGGGCGTGCTGGGGGCGGCCTCGCATTACGATGTGCGACGCATCCTGAGTTTCCACATCATCAGCCAGATCGGCTACATGCTGGTGGGCGTGGCGCTGATGACGCCGCTCGCGATCGCCGGCAGCGTGCTCTACGTGATCCACCACATCGTGGTGAAGGCCAACCTGTTCCTGGTGGCCGGCGCCATGCAGCAGGTGAGCGGGACCTTCGCGCTGAAGCGCCTCGGCGGGCTTTACGCGGCGCGGCCGCTGCTCGGCCTGGCCTTCCTCATCCCGGCGCTGTCGCTGGCCGGCATCCCGCCGCTGTCGGGCTTCTGGGGCAAGCTGGTTGTCATCCGCTCCGGCCTGGAGGCGGAGGCCTATGTGCTTGCCTTCGTCGCCCTCGCGGTCGGGTTGCTGACGCTCTACTCCATGGTGAAGATCTGGAACGAGGCTTTCTGGAAGGCCAAGCCGGATACGGCGCCGGAGACGACACCCGACTGGAGCCTGGCGCAGCGCATCGCGACCTTCGCGCCCATTGTCGTGCTGTGTGGCGTCACGCTGACCATCGGCCTCTGGACCGAACCCTTCGCTGCCTTCTCGATCACGGCAGCCGAAAGCCTGCTCGACCGCGAGGCCTATATCGCCGCGGTGCTCGGCACCAACCCCGTCCAACTCACGGAGGCCGCCCCATGAAGCTCGCGCTTGCGTGGCTCCGCGTCGCAATCACCTTCATCGTGGAGTTGGCCAAATCCACCGGCGCCGTGGTGCGCGCGGTGCTCGGGCCGACGGAGCGGTTGCGCCCGGCAATCCTGGCGGTGCCGCTGGATATCCGATCTCCGGCCGGCAAGGTGCTGCTGGCCAATATCGTGACGCTGACGCCGGGAACCACGAGCCTCGATATCTCGGCCGATGGGCGCATCCTGTATGTCCATGTGCTCGACGCACCGGACCGGGATGCGGCGATCGCCGACATCAAGGCGACGCTGGAATCCCGGGTGCGGGAGGTGCTGCCATGATCTCGGGCCTGATCTACTGGGCGGCCGGGCTGGCCGCGGCCATCGTCGCCCTCGGTGTCGCCCCGGTCGCCTGGCGCCTTCTGGCGGGGCCGTCCTCGGCGGATCGTGCGATCGCCACCGACATGCTGGGCCTGCTCGGGGCCTGCCTCGCCGCGCTTGCCGCGGTGATCGCCGGGGATGCCGCCTTCCTCACCATCGCGCTCGGCATCGCGCTCGTCGGCTTCCTGGCCGCGGTTGCCTTTGCCCGGCTCCTGGAGCGCAGCGGCACTAGGCCCGCCGAAACCCCCCAGCGCGAAAGGGTCGTGGAATGAGCCTCTTCATCGAGATTCTCGCGGCACTCCTGCTGATCGGTGGCGCCACCGTCGTCGGGCTGGCGGCGACCGGCGTGGCGCGGCTGCCCGACCCGTTCAGCCGCATGCATGCGGCGGCCAAGGCCGGTGTCGCGGGTGCCGGCCTGCTGCTGCTCGGCGCCGGCCTTGCCTTCGGGACGACGAGCGCGATCCTCACCACGCTCGTCGCGGTCGTGTTCCTCGTGCTGACGGCGCCGCTCGCCTCGCACGCGCTCGGCCGCTCCGCCTATATTTCCGGCGCGCCGCTTGGCGCGGCGAGCGAGGCCGATGCTCTTGCGGGCATTCTTGAGCGCCGCGTCTTCGACCCCAACCCCGCCGCCGCCGCCGGGCGCAGGCTGCCTGCAAGCATCCCGCCCCGGGGCGACGCCGCCCCGGGCTACCGGCCGAGGGCGCTGCCGGGCAATCCGGCAGCCGGCGAACGGACGGGTGCCACGCCCGTACCGCTCCGCCGCATCCTGCTGTGCCTGCTCGGCGGCCCAGCGCAGCGCGATGCGGCGGCGCAGGCCGTGGAGCTGGCGCGGCCGCATGGCGCCACGGTGCTCGGTCTTTCGGGGGCAGGGCTGGAGCCGCGCAGCTGGCGCGGGCCACTGCCCATCGGGGGGGCCTACTGGGCCGAATGGCTCGCCTCCCGCAGCCGGTCGCAGATGCGCGAGGCCGCGGCGACGGCGCTGGCGGAGTTTCGCGAGGTTGCCGCCGCCAATCCGCAGGTCGAGACCAGCGCGCGGCATGAGGAAGTCGCCTCGGAGGACCTCATCCGGCTTCTGGCCGGCCAGGATCTGGTCATCGTGCCGGCCGGCGTCGGGCCACATGGCGCGGAGAGCGAGCTGGCGCATGAAACCGCGGCGGCACTTGCCGCGGCACATATCGTGCCCGTGCTGCGGGTCCGCCGGCGCCCGGATACGATCCGCGGCGTGGTGCTCGTGGTCGGCTCCTCGCCCGGCTGCGGGGCGCTGGCGGCCGGGCTGCTGCGGTCGGGGCTGTGGTCCTCCGCGCCCATCTCCATCCTGCCGGTCGGCGATGACCGCCGCGGGGTGCGGGAAATGGTGGAGGCGCAGGCCGCACTTCTGCAGGATCATGGGCGAGACGTCACCGTGATGGCGCCGATCGCCCTGGATTTCGAGGTGGATGACCTGCGCGGGCGCCTGGCCGGCTTCGACGCAGCCGTGGTGTCCGGCCTCTCGACGCGCTACGGAGGGGTCTTCGACAGCATCCGGGGCTGCGCCTTCGAAACCACCACGGAAACCGTGCCGCTCGTTCTTCTGCCCTGAGAGGGGAGGCGGCGCAGGGCGGCGGGGCCAGCCCGAATTGGAGTGACCGTGGAGCCTTCCAGGCCATGACGCCTGCCCCCGTCCGCCCCCCCGGGGTCGGCCCAGGGGTCAGCCCCGGGCCCAAGCACCTGCCGCGCCCCATCCTGCCCCCGGCCCTGCGGCTGCCGGCGGCGGCGGGGTTGATTGTCTTCGCGGTAGCCGTCGGCACCACCCAGGTTGCCCTGCAGGTCACCAACCGGCAGGCGGATCGCCAGCTTCAGCAGCTTGGCCAGGTCTATCTCGATGGGCTGGTGGCCAATGTGCGGCCCGGGCTGCAGGCACGCGATCCCGCCGACATTGCCGCCCGCTTCGCCCGCGCCTTCGGCGAACAGTCGGTGGTCGCCGAGCGCGGGCTTTTCGCCTACGCCGCGGATGGCGAGTTGCTGGCCCGGCACGGCGACCCCGCATTGCCGATGCCGGCGCCCGGCTTCCTGACGGGAACCACATGGGCGATCGATTCCGAGACCGGTGTGGCCTGGATCAGCGGTGGCGTGCAGGAGGATGCCGGCCCGGTCGGCCAGCTCGTCGCCGCACTCGATGTTGCGCCGATCCTGGCCGCGCGTGCGCGGTTGGCCTGGATCGTCGTGATGGTGGATCTGTTGCTGGCCGCGGCCTTCGCCGTGCTGACCGGGCTGGTGCTTCGCCACCTGGGTCGCCCGCTGCGGAAGCTGGTGCAGGAATTGTCCGAGGGCGCGCACCGCCCGCCCGCCCGGCTGCCGGAGACGCTGGTCGCCAGTTCCGACCCGCGGACCGCCCATGTGCTGCGCGCCTATAACCGCATGGCCGACGGCGTGCGGGAGCGGGAGAGGCTGTCCGCGGCGCTGGCGGAACGCGAACAGGCAGCCGCCTTGGGCCAGCTTGCCGCGACCGTCGCGCATGAGGTGCGCAACCCGCTCGGCGGTCTCGCCACCGCCGTCTCCACGCTGCGGCGCTTCGGTGACCGGGCGGAGGTGCGCGCGGAATCGCTCGGCTTCCTGGAGCGCGGGATCACGGCGCTGGAGCGGATCGTGACCGGCACGCTCGACGCCTACCGGCCCGGCGAGGACCGGCCACTGACGCGCGCGGATTTCGAGGATCTGCGCCATCTGGTGCGCCCGGCGGCGGAGCGGCGCGGCGTGACGGTCGTTTTCGATCTGGACCTGCCGCAGGGCGCCATCGGCCTCGGCTCCGGCGGGGTACGCCAGGTGCTGTTGAACCTGCTGCTGAATGCCTGTGCCGCCACGCCGCCGCAGGGCGTGGTGGGGTTGCAGGCCAGGATCCTGCAGGGCGATCTGGTCTGCGAGATCACCGATGAGGGTGCGGGTCTCGACCCGGCCGAGGCGCTGCGGCTGTCGGACGGGGCGGCGTCGGAGCCAGGCTCCCGCCGCCTCGGGCTGAGTGTGGTGGTCTCGCTGCTCGGCAATCTCGATGCCCGTGCCTCGGTGGCCGAGCGGCCGACCGGCGGCACCGCCATTCGGCTGGCAATCCCGCTTGTGACCCCGCTGGGCGCCCCAGGCGCACGGGAGGACCGGGCGTGAGCGGGCCGAAGGTGGTGCTGGTGGTGGAGGACGACCCGGTTCTGGGTCCGGCCCTGGTGCAGCGCCTGCGGCTCGAAGGCTTCCGCCCCCGCCTGGCCGCGACCGGGGCGGAGGCGCTGCGGGAGGCGGCGGCGCTGCGCCCCGATGCGGTGCTGAGTGATATCCGCCTGCCGGACATGTCGGGGGAGGCGGTGTATCTGCGCCTGGTGGCGGATCTCGGCGCATTGCCCGCCGTGTTCATGACCGCCTTCAGCGAGGTGGCGCAGGCCGTGCGCCTCGTCCGCGCCGGGGCGCGCGACTACCTGACGAAGCCGGTTGATGTGGACCGGCTGGTCGAGGCGCTGGGCGCCGCCATGGCCGACATCCCGGCACAGCGGATCAAGGCGCCCGGACCCTCGCTCGGCATCTCCGCCGCCATGCAGGAGGTCGAGGCGCTGATGCGCAAGGCGGCGCGGGTCGATGCGCCGGTGGTCTTCACGGGTGAGACCGGTGTCGGCAAGGAAGTCGCGGCGCGCTTCCTGCACGCGGTCTCGGCCCGGGCGGATGAGCCCTTCGTGGCGCTGAACTGTGCCGCCATCGCGCGCGACCTGGCCGAGAGCACGCTGTTTGGCCATGAGCGCGGCGCCTTCACGGGCGCGGTGGCCCGCCAGGTCGGTGTGGTGGAGCGGGCCGGCGCGGGCACGCTGCTGCTGGACGAGATCGCGGAACTGTCGCTCGACCTGCAGGCGAAGCTGCTGCGGCTGGTGCAGGAGCGGAGCTTCCTGCCGCTGGGCGCCGCCGCGGAGCGTCCCTTCGCCGCACGGCTGGTCTGCGCCACCCATGCGGACCTCGCCGCCCGGGTGCGCGCGGGCAGCTTTCGCGAGGATCTCTACTACCGCCTGCACGTCATCCCGGTAGAGGTTCCCCCGCTGCGCCGACGCACGGAGGACCTGCCCTGGCTGGCGGAACGGCTGCTGGCCGAGGCCGTGGCGCGCTTTGACCTGGGTGCGCGCCATCTGGCCCCCGCTGCCCTGGCGAGCCTGGCCGACCATGACTGGCCGGGCAATGTGCGGGAATTGCGCAACCGTATCGAACGCGCGGTGGCCCTGGCGGAAGGCGAGGAGATCGGCGTCGCCGACCTGTTTCCGGAAGGTCGCCTCGACGACAGTGCCGGGCCGGGTGGGGCGTCCCGGCTCGGGGCGGCGATCGATGGCGCGACGCGCGACGCGATCGCCGAGGCGCTGCAGCGTGTCGGTGGCAACCGGGCGGAAGCGGCGCGGCGGCTTGGGATTTCCCGCACCACGCTGTGGAAGCGGATGCGGGAACTTGGCATGGCGGCGGACTGACCGACGTAGCCGGAGGACGGGAGAGATCGGCCGAGAGCGCCCCTACGCGCCCAATGCGATCCCGTCCCGCTGCGGGTCAGCCCCGCCGTGGCAGGCACCGTCCCGGATCAGCACGCCATGCGGCGCACCGAAGGCGTAGCTCTGGTAGGATCGCGCCACCGGATAGCCCATTGCGCCCAGCGCATCCGTCACCCGGTGCGGGACGCGGTTGGCGACATCGATGGTGTCACTCAGCGCCACGATGCGCGGCGCAGCCACCGCGTCCGACATGTCCATGTCGAAATCCACCACATTGCTGATCGCCTGCGCCAGCGCCGGCACGATGTAGGTGCCGCCCGGCGCGCCCAGCACCATGGCAATCCTCTCGTCCCGGAACAGGATGGTCGGCGCCAGGGCGCTGCCGCGGCTTTTGCCCGGTGCGATGGAGGCGGCGCGGCCCGGGCGGGGATCGAAGCCGCTCATGCAGCCATTATACATGAAGCCCAGCCCCGGCGTGATGGCGCCGGAGGGAATGCCGAGCGTGTGGGTGAGGGACACCGCATTGCCCTGCCCATCCACCACGCAGACCACGGTGGTATCCGGCGGGGCCTTCGGTTCCTCCGCGCGCGGCACGCGGGCCTTCTCCCCGGCGCGGATGCGCGCCGCCAGGGCCTCGGCATGTTCGGCCGAGAGCAGCCGGTCGAGCGGCACATCGACGAAATCGGGGTCGCCCATATGGGCGTCCTTGTCGATCGTCATCCACTTCATGGCTTCCGCCAGGATGCGCAGATGCTCCGGGCTGTTGTGCTCCAGCGCGCCGAGGTCGAAGCAGCCCATGATGTGCAGCAGCTCGATCAGCGATCCGCCGCCGGCCGGCGGCGGGTTGGAGGCGACGCGCAGCCCGCGATACATCCCCCAGCAGGGCGCCTTTTCCCGCACCCGGTAGGCTGCCAGATCCTCCAGCGTCACGCCGCCTCCCTGGGCTGCCATGTCGGCCGCGATCTCGTGCGCCATGTCGCCGCGATAGAAGATCTCGGCGCCGCCCTCGGCGATGCGTTCCAGGCTGCGCGCCATGTCCGGGTTGTGCAGCATGTCGCCCGGGCGCTTCAGCGTGCCGTCGGCGCGGAAATAGACCTGCCGGCCGGTTTCGCTGAATCGCAGCTTGTCGGCGACATTCACCTGGCCGTCGCCGCCGTGGTCGATCGCCCAGTAGTAATGCATGTAGGGCCGAACCATCACGCCGCGACGCGCCTGGCCGATCGCGGGCTGCATCACCTCACGCAATGGCATGCTGCCGAAGCGGGAAAGCGCCTCCGTATAGCCTGCGACATTGCCCGGCGTGCCGACGGCGCCGTAGCCCCGGTCATTGGCCTGGTCGCGCAGCAGGAAGACGAAGCCGTCGCGGGACTGGCCGATGAATTTGTCGGCCCACATTCCGGGCGTCGCGGAAAGCGGCGCCCTGCCGAAGAACTCCAGCACCGTGTGCACGCCGCGCGAAGGCATGCAGATCTGCATCGCGCCGAAGCCGCCGATGCCGCACATCTGCGGATCGACGACGCCCTGGCTGAAGGCGCAGGCGATGGCCGCATCCACCGCATTGCCGCCCTGGCGGAGGATCTCCACCCCCGCCTCCGCCGCCTCCGGCTGCGCCGCGACCACCATGCCCCGCATCGTGTCTCTCCCCTTCTTGATACACGCGGCCAGCAAAGCTGGCCGAGGCGCCGAACGGCGCCCGCCGCCGATGCGGCGAAGCCATTCGGGGCGCCGCCCCGAAGCCGGAGGCCGCGTCCGGCGCTTGAGAAATTACGAGTACTAATCCGGCGTGATGCCCGAGGCGCGGATCACCGGCGCCCAGGCGGCAATTTCCTGCCGCACGAATGCCTGCGCATCCGCCAGGTAGAGACGCCCGGCAGTGGTCGAGGTCTCGGCGAAGCGGCGCTGGACGTTCGGGCTGGCCTGCGCGCCGCGCACCGCCTCGGCCAGCTTCTCCAGGATCGGCCGCGGCGTGCCGGCCGGGGCGGCGAGGCCAGCCCAGCCATCGGCCACGACCTCCGGGTAGCCCAGCTCGCGGAAGGTCGGCACATTCGGGAAATCCGGGGAGCGTTCCGGCGCCGTGGTCGCCAGCGCCCGCAGCGCGCCGGAGCGGACATGCGCGCTGGTCGCGGTCAGGCTGTCCACCACGCTCGGCACCACGCCGGCCATGAGGTCCGTGATCGCCTGGGTGGAGCCGCGATAGGGCACATGCTCCAGCGGCGCGCCCGTGGCCGCCGCCAGGCGCATGCCCAGCAGATGCGCGACGCCGCCGGCGCCGGAGGTGCCGTAGAACATCGGGCGGGCCTTCGCTGCCGCCACATAGCCGGCGACATCGCGGATCGGCAGGCTGGGGTTCACGCAGAGCAAATAGGGCGTGCCCATCATGATGGCGATGTGCTCGAAGGAGGTGTCCGCATTGTACTGGATGCGGTCCCGGTACAGCGTCTGGCCGATTGCCATGCCGCTGATGGTGGTGATCAGCAGCGTGTAGCCATCCGCGGGCATGCGCGCGACATAGGCCGAGCCGAGGGTGGAGCCGGCGCCGCCGCGGTTTTCCATCACCATGGTCTGGCCCAGCGTGGCCTGCATTTCCTGCGCGATGACGCGGGCTGCGATATCCGTGGCACCGCCCGCGCCGAAGGGCACGATGACGCGGATCGGCTGCGCCTGCGGCCAGGGCGTGCCCTGGGCGGCGGCGGGGCGGGCGAGCAGCGGCGTGGCGGCCGCGAGGGCGGCGGCCTGCAAGAGCTGGCGGCGGGTGGTTCCGGCTTGCATGGTCAGGTTCCTGTGGCTTGGGGGGGATTCGGCGATCGGATCGTGCCGGTTTCGGCGAGGATCAGGAAGGCCGGCATGGCAAGCTGGGCGAAGCAGCGCACCAGCATCAGGTCATCCTCCGTGTACCAGCTGGAGCGATGCATCAGATTGACCTGGCCCAGCGTGCGGCCCTGCCAGCGCAGCGGCGTGTTCATGGCGCTGCCGCAGCCGAGCGCCGTCGCACCGGCATGGTCCGGATAGCTGGCCCGCAGTTCATCCTCCGTGCGGATCAGGATGGGCCGGCCATGCTGCATCAGCTCCCGCATCCGTGGTGCGGCGGAGGCCAGCTTGCGGCCACCGACCGGATAGGCCTCCGGCAGGTTGGACCAGACCCGCTCCGCCTCCCCACCCGCATGGTGCACCTGCATGGTGCACAGGATGTGCCCGACAGCGCCCGCCAGCGCCGCATCCAGCGCGGCCAGCGTGGCGCCGGGCTGCGCCGGCTCGGCCTGCGCCAAAGCGAGGCGGGTGAGGTAGGGCAGGGGGTGGGCGCGCCGGTTCATGCTGCCGCGCATATCGGACTCATGCATGGGCAGCACCTGGCCCGCAGGGCCGCAGCGGCAATTCCAAGGCCGAGGCCCGATCGCCGCCGCGCAGCAGGGTCAGGCGCGGCGGCCGGCCATGCGGCACCTGCGCCGCGTGGTCGGCATCGGCGCCCGACACGGACAGTCGGATGCGGCTGCCCTGGCGGAACACCCAGGCTGTTGGCAGTAGCGGAATGCGCAGGCGCGTGACCTGGCCGGGCACTAGCGGCGCCGCATCCTCGCGGCGAAAACTGCGGAAGGGCCAGGTGGTGCGGTAGGACTCCGGCGCCGGGCTTTCCTTGCGGTGCAGGGCGCGCAGCAGGCCCTCTGTCACGTAGCGGATGCTGCCATCCGCCTCGACTTCCGAGAGATAGACGAACAGGGCTGCATCCGGCTCGCTCGATTCCAGCCAGAGATCGGCCAGGCCGTGCCCGGCCAATTCCATGTCCTGCGCCAACGGGGCGGAGGACCAGCCAACCAGCCCCGCCTGCCGCTGCCCCCAATCCGCGTAGTAGGTGGTGCTGTTGATGCCGGCGATGCGCTCATACCGCGTGCCGTCGCCGCTGCCCCAGGCGAAATCGGCATGCGTCGCATCCTGCCCCGCAGCCCCCGGTGCCTCGGCCAGCGCGCCCTCGGCGGCGAGGTACAGGCGCTGCGTGGCCTCCACCGGCGGCCAGGAGTCCGCCGCGCGCCAGGCCTCCGCATGCAGGCTGAAGAAATGCACCGGCGCTTCCCGGTCCAGCCCGGTATCTCGCCGCAGCAGGTAATGGTCGAAGAAGCGCAGCACCGCGCCGAGCAGGTCAAATTCCGGCGTCTGATCCCGCCGCCAGGGGGAGACGTTGCAGCGCGCCCCATGATCCCACGGCCCCAGGATCAGATGCACCGGATTGTCGCGCAGCGTCAGGAAGCGGGAGATCGCGCCATTGGCGTAGCCCGCCCCATCCATCCAGCCGGACATCGCGAGCACCGCCACATCCGGCCGGATGCCGGCGCCGACCGAATAGGGGCTGAAGGAAGCCGAGCTGAAGCCCGCATCATAGGGCAGCGGGTCCTCGCGGAAGCGGAACTCCGCCATGAAATCCGGCTGCCGAAAATTGCCGGCATGCTCGCGCAGCGCCTCCGCCAGCAGGCTGCCATCCGCATCCTCATCCACCGGATGCGGCCCGGCGAGATCCGGGTTGGCGTAGTAAACATAGTTCCGCAGCAGGTCGCGCCGGTCGTGGTCCATCGCGACCATCAGGTCATCATAGCTCTTCGCGAGCTGCTTCATGGCGATTCCGCCCGGGTAGTAGTTATCCGCATAGGTGTCCCACACCGCGAATAGCGGCGCGATCGCCTTCACCGCCGGGTGCCCGGTGCTGGCCAGGAAGTCCGACGCCGCGCCGGGGTAGGAGATGCCGGTGGCGCCTACCTGCCCATCCGACCAGGGCTGCGCCACCACCCAATCCGTGATCTCCCGCGAATCCTCCCGCTCCCGCGGCGAGCGGAAGCTGTCGCGCGTGCCGAAGGAGGCGCCGGTGCCGCGCACATCCACCACCACCACCGCATAGCCGCGCGGCACCAGATGGCGCACGAACTTGCCAGCGTTCGGGATGGCGTCGCCCTGGCCACCCTCGCGCAGTCGGAAGCGGCGGTAATAGGGCGTCAGGATCAGGATGGCGGGCACCGGGCCCGTGGCACCCTCCGGCCGCCAGACATCCACCGCGATGCGGCAGCCATCGCGCATGGTGAGGTAGCGGGAGGCCGGTGCCTCCGGCAGCGCGAAGGCCACTTCGCGGGTGGCTGCGTAGCTGGAAGGCGCCAGGCGCCAGGCGGCGCCGGTCTGGTCTCGGTCGGACATGGTCGCAGCCTCGCTGGAGCCGGGACATCGGCCGTGTCACCGGTCCGTCATCCATGCGCGCCGCTGCACTGCTGCGTCAAATGCGTTATGGGTGCCAGGATATGCGATTTCCGCACAGGAAGAAGGGACAGGATGCACAACCTCCGGTCGCTGGATGCGCTGCGTGCCTTCGTCGATGGCGGCTCCGTCTCCCAGGCCGCGATCCGACTGGGGCGCACCCAGCCGCAGGTCGGGCGGCTGCTGGCGGCGCTGGAAGCGGATCTCGGCTTCCGGCTGTTCCACCGCGAGAACCGTCGCCTGACCCTGACGGCGGAGGGGTTGCGCTTCTACCGGCAGGCCGAGCGGGTGCTGGCCGGGCATGATGGGTTGCAACGGCTGGCCGCCGGCATCCGCGAAGGCCGCAGCGACCGCCACCTGCGCGTGCTGACGGCGCCGCAGGTGGCGAGCGTGGTGCTCGGCCCGGCGCTGCGCGCCATGGCGGCGCGGGTGCCCGACTTCACCGCACTGATCGACACGCGCATCCGCCTGGATGCCGAGACGGTGGTGGAGCAGGAGCATTTCGACCTCGGCGTCACCGTCCTGCCGCTGGCCCACCCCAAGCTGAAGGTGGAACCGGTCTGCGCGCTGGAGGCGGTGGTGGTGATGCGCCGCGACCATCCCCTGGCACAGCTTCGGCAAATCGGCTTGGCCGATCTGCTGGCGCATGATCTGGTGGTGACGCATGAACGATCCCTGCTGCGGCAGGGGCTGGAGCGGCATAGCCGAGAGGCGGGGCTGACCCCGCGCCCACGATTCGAGGCATCGAACGGCGTGGTGGTCTGCCAGCTTGTGGCGCAGGGGCTGGGCGTGGCGCTGGCGGACCCCTTCGTGGTGCTGTCCAACCCGGCGCCGCAACTGGTCATGCGGCCCTTCGCCTGCTCGATCCCGGTCCCCTACGGCCTGTTCTTCCCCGCCTGGCAGCCGCGCCCCGGGATCGTGGACGACTTCGCCGCACTGGTGGCCGAGACGGCGCGGCGCGAGGCCGCTTCGCTGCGGCGCAGCCTGCGCCGGCGGGCGCCGGATATTGCCGGGATGCGCGGCGCGGCGGAGACTGCGGCGCCACAGGAGGAACCGTACGAATGAAGCTCACCGTCTCCCCCAACAGCCCCTATGTCCGCAAGGCGATGGCCTGCGCCATCCAGCGCGGCATCGACGGCCGCATCACCCCCTGGGCGGAGGCCGGCAAGGACCCGGCGCTGCTGCAGCACAACCCGCTGTCGAAGATCCCGACCCTGGTCACGGATGATGGCCTGTCGCTGTATGACAGCCCGGTGGTCTGCGAATACCTCGACAGCATCGGCGATGCGCCGAAGCTGTTCCCCGCCGCCGGCCCGGCGCGCTGGACCGCGCTGCGGCAGCAGGCGCTGGGCGACGGCATCATGGATGCGACGCAGCCGCGACGGCGGGAGATTGCGCTGCCGCTGGATGAAGGCCGCCGGACCTATATCGAGACGCAGCAGGGCAAGGTGACCCGCGCCATCGATGCGCTGGAGGCGGAGGCGGAGACGCTGGGCGCGCTGACGACGATCGGCGAGATCACCATCGCCTGCGCCCTCGGCTACCTCGATTTCCGCTACCCGAATGAGCCGTGGCGCCCGGGCCATCCAAAGCTGGAGGCCTGGTACGCCAAGGTCGCCGCGATGCCCGCCATGGCGCGCACCGCCCCGCCCGCCGGCTGAGCCTTCAGCGCGCCACGGCAGACAGGCCGAGCCGCCGTGCCGTCTCCACCGGCCCGGCGGCGGTCAGGCCCTGCATGTCGCCGAAGCTGACCGGCTGCGGCGGGCGCAGGGTGAATTCCAGTTCGCCCGGCTGGCGGATGAAACTGGCCAGCGCCTCACGCACCGACAAGAACGGATCAGCCGGGCCGGCTGCCTGGGGTGCCGACCCCTGGGTTGCCGCCCCCTTGGAACTGCCCGCCGGGGGCGCTGCCGGGGCCGCGCCCTTGCGCGCCGGGGCTGGGGCCGGCGCCGCACGGCCGCGCGGTGCCGCGGGCGCGGCGCCCGGGATCGGCATGGCGAGCGCCATCTGGGCGAATTGTTCGCGAAGCTGCGCCTCCGGCACCCCCTGGCTGCGCGCCTGCTCGGCCAGGACGCGGCCAACCAGACCCTCGTCGCGCAGCGACAGCGTCAGCCCATGCAGCCGGGCCTGCAACAGCTGCGCCAGGAACGCATCATCATCCTGCTCCTCGCCCGGCCGGGGCAGCGGCATTCCGGTCATGTTGCTCCGCAACGACAGGCTGGCCGCCCGGTCCCAGCGTAGCCCGATGGGCGCGATATCCAGCACGCCACCCTCCCGCCGTGCCGAGGCGCGCAGTTCCAGGCCGCCGGCGATCTCGCGGTAGCCATGCTGTTCCAGCCAGGCGGCGGTGCCGGCGGGCAGCGTCACCCGCAGGCCCTGCAAAGTCATGCTGGTCTCCGCCAGGCCGGTTGCATCCATCGAGCCATCGATCGCAGTGCGGCCGAGGGTGAAGATCGGCTGGCCACCCGCCTGTGCCGACAGCCCTTCCAACACCACGCTCTGTGGCGTGCCCACCACCGGGTCCGGCATCTGCACCCCATCCATCAGCGCGATGGTGGTCCCGGCCATGTCGATGCCCTGGGAGGCGATGCGCCCGATGCGGACATCGCCGGCGCCCAGCGCCCCGAAGGGGGCGGCCACCCGCACCCCTTCCACCGCCAGGTCGGTCAGCCGGCCCGGCACCCAGTCCCGCAGCGCGAAGCGGCCAATCGCCAGATCCACCTGGTTGTCCGGCTCGCGCAGCTCCGCCCCTTCCAGCGTCAGAAGCTGGACGGAGAATTGCCGAGGGTCCGGCATCGATCCATCCAGCGGCGGCAGCACCATGGATTGCACCGCGGCGCGGCCGAGGCGGAAGGCGAGGGCGCCGCTGCCGCTATCGCGGAAATCGACGCCTTCCAGTGACGCCGCGCCGAGCACGCCGGGGCCATAGCCCTCCAGCGTGGCGCGACCGACGGTCAGGTTGCCCGGCTGGCCGGTGCCGCGCAGCGCCTCCAGCTCCATCGCGCCAAGCTCGAAGGTGGACAGGCTGAAATCCTGGCCTGCCGGCGGCAGGGACATGCCGCCGAGCACCAGGCGGGCGACCTCGAAGCGGTCCTCCGCCGTGCCGATATTTGTGACCAGCAGGATGGAGCGCGCCTCCGCCCGGCCGAGCCGCTTTTCCGTCACGTCCTGGAGCAGCAATTCGGTGACGGAAATGCGCTCTGTCGGCGCCGTGATGGTCAGGTCGCCAAGTCGCGCACGGCCGGTGACCGGGTCCACCTGCCGCAGCCCGACCGCCAGCCGCGCCTCCGGCCCGAAGGCCAGCCGCAGGCGTTCCAGCGCGGCATCGAGCTGGCGCTCGGCTTCCGCCTGGGCAACGGCGCCGGCACCGGCCAGGGCCAGGGCGCCGGTGAAGGCGCCGGTAAAGACGAGCATGGCGAGGCGGCGGCGCATGGCAGGCTCCCGGGATGATTTGGCCGCCAGCCTATCCAGGATGCCCGGCGCAGGTCCAATGCCGCGCATGGCGGATGGTTTCGGGGTGTTTCACCGGCGTGGAGATCAGGCTGGTATCGCAGGGTTCAGCGGCCGCACCACCAGCCGGTCGATCCGCTGGCCACGGCGTTCCAGCACCCGCAGCACATAGGGACCGATGGAGACCTCCGTGCCCACCTGCGGAATGCCACGCTGGCGCGCCGCCACCAGGCCGCCGATCGTCGCCGCCTCATCCTCCGGCAGGTCCCAGCCGAGCTCGCGGTTGATGTCCCGCACCCGCAGGTCGCCGCGGACCTCGACCTCGCCATTCTCGGACAGGTCGCCGAGGATGGCCTCGCCGCGCTGCACGATCTGGCCGACCACGACCTCGACGATATCCTCCAGCGTGACGATGCCCTTGAGGGAGCCGTATTCATCCAGCACCATCGCCATCTTGATCGGCGCCTTGCGGAATTCCTGAAGCTGTTCGCGCAGCGGCCGCGTCTCGATCACCAGGGAGGCGGGCTGCGCCACCGCGACGAGGTCCATTTTGGCCGTATCGCCCTGCGCCGTCTGCAGGGCGCGCAGCACGTCCCGCGCATGCACCACGCCCAGGATCTCCTCCCCATCCCGGCCCCAGAGCGGGAAGCGCGCATGCGGGGAGGCGAGGACCTTGGCCAGCATCGCCTCCGGCTTCTCCCCCGTGTTCAGGGCGACGACGCGGGACCGGTGGGTCATCACGTCCCGCACCGTCATGTCGTCCAGCGACAGCACGCCGCGCAGCATGCCGCGTTCCTGGCGGGCAGCGAGATCGGCCGGGCCCTGGTGGCCCATGCCGTGCAGGTCGATGGCGCCGAGCAGCTCATCTTCCGTGATGCCGGGGCGCTCGGCTTCCGGCGTCTTCACGCCGAACAGCCGCAGCGTGCCACGCACAACCAGGTTCACGAGGTCGGCGACCGGACCAAGCACCTTCATGGTGGTGGACAGCACCGGCACCACGCGCAGCGCCGCGGCATCGGGCGACCGCAGCGCCAGCGTCTTTGGCAGCACCTCGGAGAAGATCACCAGCAGGGCGGTCATCACCAGGGAGGCATAGGCAACGCCACCCTCGCCGAACCAGGAGATCAGCAGCGCGGAGGCGAGCGCCGTGGCGGTGGTGTTGACCAAGTTGTTGCCGACCAGGATGGCCGCCACGACCCGGTCCTTGCGCTCGCTCAGCCGGCTGAGGGTCCCAGCGCGGCGGTCGCCTTCCTTGGCGCGCCGGGTGACGAAGGCGCGGCTGGCGGCGGTGAAGGCGGTCTCCGTACCGGAGAACATGGCGGAGGCACACAGCAATGCCAGGATGACCCCGAGCATCACCAGACTGGTTCCGTCCATCGACCGACACGACCTCCGCCACGGGAGCGGCCCGGGCCGCGAGATACGGCCGGGTGGCTGCCGGATGAAAAAGCTACCACAATCCTGGCCGGGCTTGCAGGGGGCGGGGCGGGGTGGCGCCACACAAGGTCGCGGGCGCTGGACGCCCGCGCCGCCTGGCGCGAATGTTGCTATGCAAGATGCGCCACGTGGCATCCCCCCGCGGCCGAAGGACGCCCGAGACGATGGACCTCGCCTACCTCGCCGAATGGGCGAATCTGCTGATCCGCTGGCTGCACCTGATCACCGGCATCGCCTGGATCGGCACCAGCTTCTACTTCATCGGCCTGGACAACCAGCTCGACCCGCCGCGGGACGGCAACCCCCTGGTAAAGGGGGAGCAATGGTCGATCCATGGCGGCGGCTTCTACCACAAGCAGAAATACGCCAACGCCCCCGCCAGCCTGCCGGAAAAGCTGCACTGGTTCAAATGGGAGGCGTATTGGACCTGGATCAGCGGATTCGCGCTGTTCATGCTGATCTATTGGGGCCAGGCCAGCACCTATCTGGTGGACCCGGCGGTGATGGACCTTTCGCCCGGCGTGGCGGTGGCGATTTCGGCCGTGATGCTGGTGGCGGGGTGGGTGGTGTACGACCTCGCCTGCCGCTCGAAATGGGGGGAGAACGAGACGTGGCTCTCGGCCTTCGGGGTCGGGCTGCTGGTGGTGGCGGCTTTCGCCGCCTGCCACATCTTCTCCGGCCGCGGCGCCTTCCTGCAGATCGGCGCGATGACGGGCACGATCATGGTGGCGAACGTCGCCATGGTGATCATCCCGGGCCAGCGGAAGATGGTGGCCGCGATGCAGGCGGGGCAGGTGCCGGATGCGAAATATGGCCGCTGGGGCAAGCAGCGCAGCGTCCACAACACCTACCTGACGCTGCCCGTGCTGTTCCTGATGATCAGCCCGCACTACCCGATGACCTGGGGTTCCGAGTGGAACTGGGTGGTGCTGCTCGGCATCACCCTGGCGGGCGCGCTGGTGCGGCAGTTCTTCGTGCAGCGGCAATTCGGCCGCAACCCGCTGGCGCTGCCCGCCGCGGCCGCGGTGGTGGTGGGCGTCATGGCCTTCGCGCTGATGCCGGCCCGCACGCCCGCCGGCGCACCGGCGCCCGCCTTCGCCGAGGTCGAGGGCATCATGGCCGCCCGCTGCGCCTCATGCCACGCGGCAAGGCCGACGCAGGAGGGCTTCGTCGAAGCGCCGAAGGGTGTGCGGCTGGATGAGCCGGGGCAGATCCGCCGCTGGGCGCAATCCATCCGCCAGCAGGTGGCGACGGAGGCGATGCCCCCCGGCAACCTGACCGAATTGACGGCAGAGGAACGCGCCAGCCTGATCGCCTGGGTCGCCGCCGGGGCGCCGCGCGAATGAAGCCCTCCGCACTCACCACCCACATCCTGAACACCGCCAGCGGCAGGCCGATGGAGGGCGTGACGGTCGAGCTGTTCCGCCACGATCCGACCGGCCCGGTACAGGTGACCCAGGCCGTGACCAATGCCGACGGCCGCACCGATGCGCCGCTGCTGACGGCCGCGACCTTTGCCCCCGGCACCTACGAATTGCGCTTCCATGTCGGGGCGCATTTCGGCGGGGCGGGATTCCTGGACGTGGTGCCGATCGTGGTGCGGCTGATGGCGGGGCAGGGGCACTACCACGTGCCGCTGCTCTGCTCGCCCTGGTCCTACGCGACCTATCGCGGAAGCTGAACGAACGCGGCCGGGCGGGCTGCGTTGGATCGGCCATGCAAAGCCATCCGAGCCGCCTGACGCTACCCGCGCTGCTGATCAGCTTCGCCCTCGGCGGCTTCCTCGACGGCATCCTGCTGCACCAGATCCTGCAATGGCATCACCTGCTCAGCGCGGTGACGGACCCGGCCGATCTGCGCTTCCAGATGTTCTGGGACGGCATCTTCCACGGCCTGCATTACCTGCTGGGCTTCGCCGGGCTGTGGCTGTTGCTGGTCCGCCGCCGGCATGCCGCCGCGGCGGGCGCCGGGCGCGTGCTGGTCTCCGCCTGCCTGATCGGTTTCGGCGCCTGGCACCTGGTGGATGCGGTGCTGGTCCACTGGATCCTCGGCCTGCACCGGATTCGCGACGGCTCGCCCAATGTCCTGGCGTGGGACCTTTTGTTCTTTGGCCTGGGCGCGGTGACGGTGGCGCTCGGCGCCTGGATGCGGGGTCGCGACGGTGGGGCCGCCGGGCGCGCCATCGCGGCGGGGCTGGCCCTTTGTGTCCTGGCCGGTGCCCCTGCCGCCGCGCTGCCGCCGCGGGAGGTGGACCCGGTGATGCAGCTCGCCGCCGGCGGCCTGCTGCCCGCCTTCTGCGCGGCCTGGACCCGCGCCCCCCAGTCTCGCTGAGGCCGCCTCGCTGAGCCGCGACTTGCCCGGAACGCGGGGCCGGGCCAGTTTCGCCGCCGGGATTCGGGATGGGAACACACATGGCCAGCGCAACAGGCATCAAGGTCGCCATCATCGGCGCCGGCACCATGGGCCACGCCTTGGCGCTGGTCTTCGCGCTCGGCGGGCATGAGGTGCGGCTGACCGACAATAGTATGGCCACGCTGGACAAGGCCGGTGGGCTGATGGAGACGGCGCTGGAGACGCTGGTGGTGGCCGGCGAGGCGCCGCGCGAGGCCGATGCTGATTGGCTGCACCACGCGGTCACGCGCCTGCCGGTGCTGGCCGAGGCGCTGGAAGACGCCGATCTGGTGCTGGAGGCCATCATCGAGCAGCCGGACGCCAAGCGCGCCCTGTTTGAGGAGGTGGACCGCCTGGCGCCGCCCGACGCCATCATCGCCAGCAACACCAGCTACCTCGACCCTTTCCCGCTGATCCCCGCACGCCGGCAGGGCCGCGCGCTGATCATGCATTGGTACACGCCGCCCTATCTGGTGGATCTGGTGGACATCGTCGGCGGTCCGGACTGCGACCCGGCGGTGGTGGAATTCGCCGTGGCGCTGTGCCGCGCCATGGGCAAGCGCCCCGTGGTGATGCGGAAATTCGTGCCGGGCTACATCGCCAACCGCGTGCAATCCGCCATCGCGCTGGAGGTGCAGAAACTGCTGGATGAAGGCGTCGCCACCGCATCCGAGATCGACACCGCGATTATCGAGGGCATTTCACTGCGCCTGCCGATCCTGGGCGTGCTGGCCAAGGCCGATTTCACCGGCCTCGCCTTCACCCAGACCAGCCTGAAGAACCGCATGTACACGCCGCCCCCGGTGCGCGGGCAATGCGATGCGGTGGATGCGCTGGTGGCGGAGGGCCGCACCGGCGTGATGGCGGGCGCCGGCTTCTACGACTGGCCGGGGGCGACGGCGGATGTGTTGGAAGACCGGGACCGCCGGCTGCTCGCTCTGAAACGCGCGCTGCGGCAGATCGGCACGCTGGCAGGGGAGGGACGCGACCAATGATCACCTATGATCTTCGGGGCAAGGCGGCGCTGGTGACGGGCGGCGCCTCTGGCATCGGCTTGGCCACCGCGACGCTGCTGGCGCGCAGCGGCTGCGACGTGGCGATCAATTTCCTGGCCGGCGATGCGCGCGGCGCGGAGTCCGTCGCGCGCCTCCAGGCCGAGACCAATGCGCGCATCCTGCCCGCGCCAGGCAATGTGGCGGATGCGGCGGATGCGGCGCGGATGGTGGGGCAGGCGGTGGCCGAGCTCGGCCGGCTCGACTACCTGGTGAACAATGCCGGCACGCCCGGCACGCCGACCGCCATCGCGCCGAACGACTTCGACCGGCTGACGGAGGAGCTGTGGGATGCGGTGCTGGAGGTGAACCTGCGTGGCGTGTTCCGTTGCGCCAAGGCGGCCGGGCCGGCGCTGCGCGCGGCAAACGGGGCCATGGTCAACATCGCCTCCATCGCCGGCATCAATTCCGCCGGGTCTTCCATGGCCTATGGCGCGACCAAGGCGGGCGTCATCTCGCTCACCAAGAACCTGGCGCGGGGGCTGGCGCCGGAGGTGCGGGTGAACGCCGTGGCGCCGGGGGCCGTGGACAGCACCTGGATGATCGAATGGACGGAGGAACAGCGCCGATCCTCGATCGAGGGCGCGCTGCTCAAGCGCCGCTGCACGCCGGAAGACCTTGCTGAGGTGATCGTGTTCCTTCTCGCCGGCGCCGCCATGGTCACCGGCCAGACCGTCGTGGTGGATGGCGGGCTGACCACCTGACGCGCATGTGAGCCAGCCGGGGCATTGCATTTGTTAACCTAGTGGTTCAGTGTTTGGGTGTGCCAGACAGGAGCCATGCGATGCCTCGGCTTATCTTTGTCAACCTGCCCGTCACCGATCTGCCGCGCTCGGTCGCCTTCTACGCATCAGTCGGTGCGCGGAAGAACCCCCAATTCAGCGACGAGACCGGCGCCTGCATGGTGTTCTCTGACACCATCCATGTGATGCTGCTGACCCACGCCAAGTTCAGCCAGTTCACCAGCAAGCCGATCGTCGATGCCCGCAAGGCGTGCGAGGTGCTGATCTGCATCTCGGCCGAGAGCCGCGCGGAGGTGGATGATCTGGCGCGCCGCGCGACCGCCGCCGGCGGCGCGGCAGACCCGACGCCTGTGCAGGATCACGGCTTTATGTACGGCCGCAGCTTCGAGGATCCGGACGGCCATATCTGGGAAGTCATGTGGATGGACATGGAAGCCGCGCAGGCCGCCATGGCGCCGGCGGACTGATCCGGCGCCGCCCCCGATGGCTAATCAGCGGCCAGCGCCTGCGGCGTCGCGCGGAAGCGCGGCGCCACCTCCTCCATGAATAGCCGCAGTGACCGCGCGGCGAGATCGGCCGGCATCGGCCCGAGGCGGAAACTGCCGATGACGCCGCCGATGCCGGTGGCCTCGATCTCTGCCATCCGCGCGGCGACGGTGGCGGGCGAACCGGCGATCAGCGCCTTCTCCGGGTCAACGCGCGCGGGCGGCACCGTTTCCTTCTTCATGATGATGCCCTGCTCGCGGTAGATCTTCTCCCGCAGCGATTTCCGCTGTTCCTGCATGGCGAGGAAGTTTGGCACCGCGATGCGCTGTGCCTCCGCATCGGTCTCCGCGACGAAGATGTTGCGCCAGCACCAGCTTTCCTGAAGGCAGGCTTCCACCTGTTCCGCGCTGAAACCCGAATCCGCCATGGTGGCGCGATATTGCAGCAGGCGGTCGCGCGTCGTCTCCAGCGACTGCACATTCATCAGGAAGGGCACGCCACGCCGCGCCAAATGTAGCGCGCCGGCTTCGGAGGATGCGGCGCGGATCACATAGGGATGTGGCTGGGTGAAGGGCTTGGGCCGCAGGCGCGGGATGTTGAGGGTCCAGAACTTGCCCTCATGCCGCATGCCCTCGGGACTGGTCCAGGCCTTGAGCATGATGCCCTCGGCTTCCTCATAGCGTTCCAGCGCTTCCTCCGCCGGAATGCCGTAGCCCTGGTATTCATAGACGTTGTAGGCGGTGCCGCGCCCGAGGCCGACGATGACGCGGCCGCGGGAGAGGTTGTCGAGCAGCGACATCTGCTCCGCCAGCCGCGTCGGGTGGTGCAGCGAAACCTGCGCGACGGCGAAGCCCACCTTGATGCGCTTGGTCGCCGAAAGGATCGCGGCGGCGAAGGTCACCGGGTCGACATAGGCGCAATTGCCGTCAAAATGATGCTCGGCGAGCCATACAACCTCGAAGCCCAGCTCCTCACACAGCAGCGCCTCATCCATCGCTTCGCGGATCGCATCCGCGTCGCGATCGGGGTCGCGGCTTTCGGGGAACAAGAAGTTGCTGAAGCGCAGCATGCGGCGGCTCCTGACCATCTGCAGGAATCGTAGCCAGCGCCTTGCATCCCTGCAACCTAATCCTTGCATCGCGGGAATGTGCGGATGTTAGGATGGGTGCTTCCCCATGCGGAGGTTCCTGCCTTGCCCCAGCGCCGCAGCCTTCTCGCCGCCGGCCTTGCCCTGCCCGCCCTCATCTCCCGCGCCCATGCGCAGGATCGTCCGACGCAGTTGCTCGTGGGCTTCACGCCTGGCGGGAATATCGACCTTGCCGCACGCATGGCGGCGCCCTTCTTCGCGAAGTATCTCGGCCAACAGGTCATCGTGGTGAACCGCCCCGGCGCCGGGGGCATGATCATGCTGAACGAACTGGCCGCCGCCGCACCAGATGGCCGCACCGCGGCGCTGGTCTCCTTCCCCGCGCTGGTGACGGCGCTGTTCGACAACACGCCGCGCTACACGGTGGACAGCTTCGCCTATGTCGGGCTGCTGACGGATGAACCCTACACCATCTTTGTCGGCCCGAACTCGCCCTACAAGTCGCTGCCCGAACTGGTGGCCGCCGCGCGTGCACAGCCGGAATCGGTGACGATGGCTGGCGCAGGTGTCGGCAGCGCGCCGCATCTGGCGTTGATGCAGTTGGAACGCGCGGCCGGCGTGCGCTTCACCTGGGTGCCGACGCCGGGCGCGGGCCAGGCGATGCAGCTTGTCCAGGGCGGGCATGTCGCGGGCTCCATCTCCACCGTCAGCCTGACCGTGCGCGCGCACATCCAGGGCGCGCTGCGCGTGCTGGCGCTGATGTCCGAAAACCGCTGGGACCGCGCGCCGGACCTGCCGACGACGGGGGAGGGGGGCTGGAAACTGGAGGCGGGCTCCGCTCGCGGCTTCGCCCTGCCCGCCGCCACGCCCGCGCCGATCATTCAGCGCTGGGAGGATGCGGTGCGCCAGACCGCGCAGGACCCGGAGTTCAAGGCGCTGACCGAGCGCGACTACCTGATCCTGCGCTACATGGACCGCGCCACGATGACCGCCTTCGTGCAGCGCGAACACGCGGCCTACGGCGAGATCTGGCGCACCACGCCCTGGAAGCAGTCTTAATAAACCGCCGCGATACACTCGATCTCGAGTAGGAATTCCGGCACCGGCAGCGCCGCCACCACGCAGGTGGTGCGCGCCGGCAGCGCATCGGCGGGGAAGGCCTCGGCATAAAGGCGGTTCATCTCCGCCACATCGCCCACGCGCGTCAGCAGCACATTCGCCTTCAGGATGCTCCGCATGTTGCTGCCGCCCTCGGTCAGCGCGCGTTGCAGATGGCCGATGACCAGGGCGAATTGCGCGGCGAAATCATCCTTCGGCACCCCATCCGGCCCCATCGGCCCGATGCCGGAGACATAGAGCGTGGCGCCATGGCGGACGGAGATAGCGAAGGGCGGGTACTGCCGGCCGCCGGCGGGCGGCATGAAGCGGCTGATTTCGGGCATGGCGGCGGGTTCCTTCTCTGGACGCGGCAGGGATGCGCGTTCCACCATGCCGAAGCAACAGCCGAAGGTCGCACGATATGCCGCAGGTCGACACCGCCCGCTTCCTGAAGGACCTGCATGACCTGCGGAAAATCGGCACCTACAAGACCGGCGTGCACCGCCCGACCTACTCGCCGGAGGATATGGAAAGCCGCCGCTGGCTGATGGACCGCATGGCGGAATGCGGGCTGGAGCCGTCGATCGACGGCATCGGCAACGTCATCGGCCGCCATCCCGGCGCGGGGCCGAAGCTGCTGGTGGGGAGCCATATCGAAAGCCAGAACCAGGCCGGCTGGCTGGATGGTGCGCTCGGCGTGATGGCGGGCGTGGCACTGGCGCGCAGCGGCCTGCCGGTGGATGTCATCGCCTTCGCCGATGAGGAAGGCCATTACGGCGGCTTCATCGGCAGCCGCAGCTTCCTCGGCGACTTGCCGGAGGACGAGATCGACCGCCTGGCCAACCGCTACCACGGCAAGCCCCTGCGCCAAGCGCTGCGCGAGGCGGGGCTGGAGGGGCTGCCGCGCACGCAGTTCGAGCCCGGCCGTCACAAGGGTTTTCTCGAACTGCATATCGAACAGGGCACGCAGCTGGAATCGGCCGCGCAGCAGGTGGGCGTGGTGACGGGCATCGTCGCCATCTGGCAATGGCGCATCCTCATTGAGGGCATGCAGGACCATGCCGGCGGCACCACCATGGCGGAACGCCGCGATGCCGGGCTGACGGCGGTGCGGCTGCTGGCCATGCTCGATGAACGCATGCCCTTCGCCTGCGGCCCGCGCAGCACCTGGACCTGCGGCCGCATCAGCCTGGACCCCGGCGCGGCCTCAATCATCCCCGGCACGGCTGAGGTGCTGTTCCAGTTCCGCGACGTGGAACAGCCGGTGCTGGACCGCATGGAGGCCTGCCTGCGCGCCTGCATCCAGGAAGCCAACCGCCGCGAACGCTGCACCGTGACGCTGGAGGCGATGAGCCTGTCCAAGCCCGCTCTGTGCGACCCGGCGATGCAGGCCGCGCTGGCCGCAGCGGCGGAGGATCTGGCCCCCGGCGCCTGGCGCCACATGCCATCCGGCGCCGGGCATGATGCACAATACATGGCGAAGGTGATGCCGGTGGCGATGCTGTTCGCCCCCTCCATCGGCGGTATCAGCCACCATTGGGCGGAGGATACGAAGGACGAGGACCTCGCGAAATGCGCCGAGGTGCTGGCGGAAGGCGCGGCGCGCTATCTGGGCAACAACGCGCCGGCCTGACCTAGCTCAACAGCGTCCCCGCTAGCCGCAGCAGCGACCCGCCCGGCTGGCGCAGCGCCTCCAGCACCCGGAAGTGGTCCGCGCCCGGAATGGGCACCAGCGGTCCCGGCGCATGGGCGGCGCTGCGCAGCGCATGGAAATCGCGGCTGTGGCGCACAAGCTCCGGCAGTTCCGCGGTGCCATAGGCGATGGCGAGCGGCTTGTGCACCACCGGCCGGCGCATCGGCGAAAGCTCCGCGATCTCCGTCTCCGTCAGCTTCAGCGCGGCGTTCAGGTAGGTGTCGCGGATCGGTGCGAGTTCGAAAATACCGGAGATCGCCAGCCCCGCCGTCACCGCCGGATGCTCCAGCGCCAGCGCCGTCAGATGCCCGCCGGCGGACCAGCCGGAGGCGACCAGCGGCCCGCCAATGCCATGCTGTGCGCCATGCGCCGAAAGCCAATCCAGCGCCCGGTGTACCTGCCAGGCGATCTGCGTCAGCGTCGCGGCCGGTGCCAGCGTGTAGCCGTTGAAGGCCACGGACCAGCCCATCGCCAGCGCGCCTTCCGCGAGATGCGAAAAATTCTCGCGCCGGTTGCGCTGCCAATAGCCGCCATGGATGAACACCAGACAGGGCGCCGCCGGGTCCCGGCCGGGGAACAGGTCCCAAGCCTCCCGCTCGCCCTCGCCATAGGCCAGGTCGAGATGCCCGGGATGGGCGGCGCGAAACGCCTCCGCCGCCGCATCGCGGTCCGCCACCAGCGCGGTGCTGTCCGCCACCGCTTCGGCATTGTTATAGGCGGTATCGCGTTCCGCCTGGCTGGCTGCGGCCCAGAAGCCGGGAAGGGCGCTCATGGCGTCAGCACGCGGATCGGCGCATCGGCCAGATAGGCCTCGATCGTCTCCACCGCGCCGGCAAAATACGCGCCGAAATTCTGGCGCGAGACATAGCCCAGATGCGGCGTCAGCAGCGTGTTCGGGCAGGACATCAGCGGATGGTCCAGCGGCAGCGGCTCGCGGTCGAACACGTCGAGCCCGGCGCCGGCGATGCAGCCCTCGGTCAATGCCGCGATCAGCGCGGGCTGGTCGATCAGCGGGCCGCGGCTGGTGTTCACGATGTAGGCGCTGGGCTTCATCGCGGCCAATTCGCTCGCGCCGACAATGCCGCGGGACCGGTCGGACAGGATCATGTGCAGCGTCACCACATCCGCCTGCGCGAACAGCTCCGCCTTCTCCACCCGCGTCGCGCCGGCCGCGACGGCCGCCTCCGCCGTCAGGTTCTGGCTCCAGGCGATCACCTTCATGCCGAAGGCCTGGCCCACCTTGGCCACGCGGGTGCCAAGCTTGCCGAGGCCGAGGATGCCGAGCGTCAGCCCCTCCGCCGCTGTGCCGACGCTGTTGGGCGCGCCCTTGGCCTGCCAGGTGCCGGCGCGCAGGCTGGCGGTCTGTGCCGGCAGGTCGCGCAGCAGGCCGAGGATCAGGCCCCAGGTGATGTCCACGGTCGGCGCGCCGCTGCTCGGCGTGCCGCAGACGGTAACGCCCTGGGCAGTGGCGGCGGCGACATCGAAGGCGCGGTTACGCTCCCCGGTCGTCATCAGCAGCTTCAGATTCGGCAGGCGCTTCAGCAGCGCGGCGGGGAAGGGCGTGCGTTCCCGGATGCCCAGGATGGCGTCGAAGGGCAACAGCCGGGCTGCCAGCGCATCCTGGTCGGCCAGCGCATCCTCGAAGAACTCGATCTGCAGGCCCGGCGGCAGCCGGTTCCAGGGGCCCAACTCCCGGGCGACGCCCTGGAAGTCATCGAGGATCGCCAGCCTGTTCAGCGTTGCCATGCCATGGGTTCCTTCCGGATCAATCTGGCCCGGAATGCGGTCCGCGGCGCCGTGCCGTCAATGGGGGGTGACAAGGTCCCAGCGGATGGTGCGGCCGGGGCGGATCGGCAGCAGGCTGGGTGGCTGATCACCGGGTGCGCCATCAGCGGCGCGCAGTTGCACGGGGCAGGGGGTGAACAGCAGTGCCTCCCGCCCCTCCGCCATGCCGTCCAGCCCATCCGGCAGCGCGCCGAGGAAGTCCGCCGCCAGCGCGGCCGCCAGGGCCGGCACCGGCACCCGGACCTCCAGCGCGCGGGCCACCGGCGGCGGTGGGGGCGCATCGAGCCGCGTCGCCTCGCCGGGCAGGTGCAAGGCGAAGCTGCCATCGGCATCCGTCCAGATAACAAGCCGCACCGGCTTGCCGTGCAGCAGGGTGGCGCATTCCAGGCGGCCGAGGGCGATGCCGCGGCCCTGCCGGTCCCGCAGCCGCCCGATCACCGCCGTCATCCCGTCCGGGATGGCGCGGCTGGGCGAGGGACGCAGCCGGACGGAGACCCGGAGCGGCGCCCTGCCCGCCGATGCCCCGCCTGGCGGTGGGGACGCGGTCGGCCGGGCCGGGAAGCGGGACGGGACCACCACGGTCAGCGCCGCCGGCAGATAGCGGCGCTGCGGGTCCGTCACCAGGATGCGGCGCGGGCCGGGCGGCAGGTCCCGCAGGAAGGTGAGACCGGTGGCGGGATCGAAGCCCTGTTCGGCGCCGGCCAGCCCCACAGCCTGCAGGCGCAGCCCGGCGATCGCGGGCAGGGCGCCTGGCCCGCCCTCCGCCAGATAGCGCAGGGCGTGGACGGACAGCACCGGCTCCGCGTCCGCGCGGGCTGCCGGGGCCAGGCGCCATCCCGGCAGCAGGCCGGTGGCGCTCATGCGGGAAAGGACCTGCCGGCTCGCGTCATCCGATCCTCATCACGGGCACGGACGGAGGCTAACGGCTGGAAGAAAGCGCCGCAACCTCTGGTTGTCTCGCTTCATCAAGGCGCAAGGATTGCGGTAGCAGCCTGCCGCAATATCTCGGGCAGCGCCGTCGGCCGGCGCTGCGTCGCGCGGTCCACATAGACATGCACGAAATGCCCTTCCGCGCACACCTGCTGCGCCTCGCCGCGGAAGATGCCGATGCCGTAGCGGATCGAGGTATTGCCCACGCGCTCCACCCGCAGCCCGGCAGTCACGGCGTCCGGGAAGGCGATGGGCGCGTGGAAGCGGCATTGCGTCTCAACCACCACCCCAATCACCGCGCTGTCCACCAGGTTGATGGCGCCGCTGCCGAGCAGGAAGCGCGCGACCACCGTATCGAAATAGGAATAATACGTCACATTGTTGATGTGACCGTAGATGTCGTTGTCCATCCAGCGGGTCGGGATATCCAGGAAGAAGCGGTAATCCGCCCGCTCCGGAAGCTTCTTGGTCATCCCTCGCGCTCCGCCCATGTCGGGGATAGGGAACAACAGCCACGCGGCCGGGTGAAGGGGCCTACCCCTCGATTCGGGCCTGATGCAGCATCGCAGAGTCAGGCGCCAAGCATCTGCAAAGTGTCATGCCTGCGTGAGAAGGCTTCGCTCTCCGTCCCGGGGCCGGTATAGAGCAGGATTACGCCGACCCTCCCTTCGATCCTGCACCTCCTGGCCCGGGAAATCCCCCCTCGCGATGTCCGCCGCGCACCAGCCTTCCGCCTCGCGCCTTGAGCCCTTCCGCCTGCGGGGGGCGAATTTCAATCTGCTCGTGATGCGGCTGCTGGACCACCGGGTGGAGGCCCTGGTGCCCGCGCTGGGCGACCAGTTCCGCCGCGCCCCCGGCTTCCTGCGCTTCGCCCCCGTGGTGATCGGGCTGGACGACATTCCCGCGCGGCCGGAGGAGGTGGATTTCGCCGCCCTGGTGCAGGGGCTCCGCGCCATCGAGATCGTGCCGATCGGCACCACCGGTGGCACGCCTGAGATGCGGATCGCAGCCCAGGGCGCCGGCCTGCCGCCGCTGCGCCAGGCCGGCGGCGCGCGGGAGGAGGATGTGCCGATGGCGCCCCCCGGCGCCCCCATGCCGCCGCCCCCGGCCGCGCCGCAACCCGCGCCGCCCGCCGAGGCGCCCGCGCTGCGCGCCGCCATGGTGGTGGACCAGCCGGTTCGCGCCGGCCAGCGCATCTGGGCGCAAGGCACAGACCTGATCATCGTCGGCACCGTCAATCGCGGCGCGGAAGTGATCGCGGATGGCAACATCCACGTCTATGGCCGCCTGCTGGGCCGCGCCATCGCCGGTGGCCAGGACAATGCGGAAGCGCGCGTCTTCGCGCTGAATTTCGACCCCGAACTCGTCTCCATCGCCGGCTATTACGCGGTGCGGGAAGGGCTGGGGGAGGCACCGATCGGCAAGACCGTGCAGGCGCGGCTGGTCGGCGAGCATATGCGGTTCGACCCGGTCGGCTGACGCCACCGAGGTCGGTTTTGAATGGTTGCGGCGCGCCCCACGGGGTCGCGGTTGATGGGGGTCAGCATGGCGGAAATCATCGTGGTCACGTCGGGCAAGGGGGGGGTCGGCAAGACGACATCGTCGGCCGCCATCGCCACCGGCCTGGCGCAGCGTGGCAAGAAGACCGTGGTCATCGATTTCGATGTGGGGCTGCGCAACCTCGACCTGATCATGGGCGTCGAGCGCCGCGTGGTGTTCGACATCGTCAACGTCATCAGCGGCGAGGCGCGGCTGAACCAGGCGCTGATCAAGGACAAGCGCGTCGACACGCTCTCGATCCTGCCGGCCAGCCAGACGCGGGACAAGGATGCGCTGACCAAGGAAGGCGTCGGCAAGATCATCGAGGAACTCTCGAAGGATCACGACTTCATCGTCTGCGACAGCCCGGCGGGCATCGAGAAGGGCGCGCTGCTGGCGCTGTACTTCGCGGACCAGGCGATCATCGTGACGAACCCCGAGGTTTCCTCCGTCCGCGACAGCGACCGCATCCTGGGCGTGCTGCAATCCAAGTCGAAGCGCGCCGAGGACAAGCGGGAGCCGGTGCGCGAGCACCTGCTGGTCACCCGCTACGACCCCACCCGCGTTGAGCGTGGCGAGATGCTAAAGCTGGAGGATATCCGGGAAATCCTGGCCATCCCGCTGCTCGGCGTGATCCCGGAGAGCGAGAGCGTGCTGAAGGCCTCCAACACCGGCAATCCGGTGATCATGGACCAGGAAAGCGCCGCCGGTCAGGCCTACAAGGATGCGGTCGGCCGCTTCCTGGGCGACAAGATCGAGCACCGGTTCCTGGAGCCCGTGAAGAAGGGCCTGTTTTCACGTCTGTTCGGGGGGAGGGCGGCATGAGCTGGCTCGCTGATCTCTTCAAGGGCCGCAAGCCCGAGCCGCCGACCGCGTCCAACGCCAAGGAACGGCTCCAGATCGTTTTGGCGCATGAGCGCATCGGGCGGACGCGGGAGGATTTCCTGCCGAAGCTGCAGATGGAGATCGTGGCGGTGGTGGCGCGCTATGTCGCCATCGATCCGGGGCGGGTGAATGTCTCGCTGGACCGGGGCGGGGACATGTCTACGCTGGCCATCGAGATCGACCTGCCCGGCCCGCCCGCCACCGCGAACCGGCGCGCCGCGGCCGGCTAGGCCAGGGCTTGGCGCAGGATGCGGATGGCCTCGGCCACCCCATCCTCGCCGGCCATCCGCACCGCAATGCGCGCGGCCGAATCGCTCATTGCCGGGTCACTGACCGCCTGCCGGATGGCCGCCGCCAGCCGAGGCGACGTCAGCGCGCGAAAGGGGATTGGCGCCGGCCCGGCCCCCAGCGCCTGCACCCTTCGGCCCCAGAACGGTTGGTCGCCGAAGAAGGGGCAGAGGATGGAGGGGCAGCCGGCGCGCAGCCCGGCATCCGTGGTGCCGGCGCCGCCATGATGCACCACCGCCGCCATGCGCGGGAACAGCCAGCCATGCGGCGCGCCTTCCACCACATGCAGGCCCGGTCCTGGTGCCTCCAGCGCCAGCCCGCCCCAGCCGGTTGAGATCACGCCACGCTGCCCGGCGAGCGCCAGCGCCTCCGCCACCAGCCGTCCCATCCCCGCGGCATCCTTCGTCGGCAGGCTGCCGAAGCCGACATGCACGGGCGGCGGGCCCGCAGCCAGGAAGGCGGCCAGGGCCGGCGGCGGCGTCCAGGCCGGTTCCACGGGCAGCACCCAGGCGCCGGTGACATGGGTGCGCGCATCCCAATCCGCCGGGCGCGGCACCAGCGCCGGGCTGTAGGCGTGCAGCCGCCCGGCGGCCGCCGCGCCGCGTCCGGAAGGCGGCAGGCCCAGCGCCTTCGCCCGCCAGTCCCGCAATGGCTTGCGGGCCATGCGCGCCGCGGCGCCCAGCATCAGGGCGTGGCTCGCCCGGTTCAGCGGACCCAGATCGGCGAACGGCAGCAGCGGGGAGGGGAAGGCCCGTGTCGGCGCCAGGGCCGGCAGCGGCAGCGCGACGAAGGCCGGAATGCCCAGCCGCTCCGCGATATGCGCCCCGCCCAGCGCCTTCGGGTGGCAGACCAGAAGCGCCGCGCCCTGCGCCGTCTCCCACTGTGCCTGCAGCAGCCGGCGGAACATCGGGCCGCGGCCGCGCATCAGGCGCAGGGTCGCCAGAAGCTTGTGCCGGCCGGAGATCGCGGCCTGGCCCTCCGGTGTGTCGATCAGCTCCAGCATCTCGCCCGGCAGCGGCGCGAAGGGCACGCCCGCCGCTTCAATGGTCGGCTGGAAACGCGGGGCCGTCGCCAGCCGCACGGGGAATCCCGCTGCCTGCAGGCCGATCGCCAGGGCCAGGAAGGGCTGCACATCGCCGCGCGTGCCGAGTGTCTGCAGGACGATCATCCGGTCTCCCCGCGCATGGCACATCCCCGCGTGCCAGGGTTTTGCCGCCGCGGGCTGATGCCCATATGGCGCACATGATCACCCTATCCGTCCTCGACCTCTCGCCCATCCCCGAAGGCAGCGATGCGGGGCAGGCGCTCCGTAATTCCGCCGATCTGGCGCGGCATGCGGAACAGCTTGGCTACAACCGCTTCTGGATGGCCGAGCACCACAACATGCCCGGCATCGCCAGCGCGGCAACCGCGGTGGCGCTGGCGCATGTGGCGCATGGCACCAGCCGCATCCGCATCGGCGCCGGCGGCGTGATGCTGCCGAACCACGCGCCGCTGCTGGTGGCGGAGCAGTTCGGCACGCTGGCGGCGCTGTATCCCGGCCGCATCGACCTCGGCCTCGGGCGCGCCCCGGGCACGGACGGCCACGCCGCCCAGGCGATGCGCCGCAACCTGACCGCGGATGTCGATGACTTCCCGCGCGACGTGATGGAGCTTCTGGCCTATTTCGAGCCCACCCAGCCGGGCCAAGCGGTGCAGGCCGTGCCCGGCGCCGGGCTGGCGGTGGAGGCCTGGATCCTCGGCTCCTCCACCTATGGCGCGCAGCTCGCCGCCATGCTGGGGCTGCCCTATGCCTTCGCCTCCCACTTCGCCCCGGCGCAGATGCGTGAGGCGATGGAGATCTACCGTGCCCGGTTCCGGCCCTCCGCCCGGCTGGCGGCGCCGCATGTGATGCTCGGCGTGAATGTGGTGGCCGCGCCCACGGATGCGGAGGCGCGCTTCCTGTTCTCCTCCCTGCAGCAGGCCTTCGTGAATCTGCGCACCGGCCGCGCCGGTAAGCTGCCCGCCCCGGTGGAGGGCTACGCTGAGCGGCTGGACCCTCGGGCGCAGGCGATGCTGGACAATGCGCTGTCCTGCTCCATTGTCGGCGGGCCGGAGACGGTGCGGCGGGGCCTGGTGGATTTCGTTGCCCGGACCGGCGCGGATGAGCTGATGGTGACGGCGCAGGTCCACGACCCGGCGGCACGTCTGCGGTCCTTCGGCATTCTGGCGGAGGCGCGTGCGGCGGTGCCCGTCGCCGCCTGAGGCGGCGCGTAGTTAAGCCGCCTGAGGCGGCGCGTAGTTAAGCCGCCTGAGGCGGCGCGTAGTTAAGCCGCCTGAGGCGGCGCGTAGTTAAGCCGCCTGAGGCGGCGCTGCATCCATTTGCGGCCTGGGCCGTTACCCCTCCGGCGCGACCTGCGCCGTGAGAGGAGATCCCGGATGCGCCACGGCGCCGTCGCATGAGTAGCCTGCACCGCCTGCCAAGCCCGGCGCCCCGCGCAGACGCCACATCGCTGCTGATCGCCCTGCGCGATGCCGTTCCCGGCATCGCTGCGGAGGCGGCGACGCTGGATGTCGACGGCGCCTTTCCCGAAGCGGGTCTGGACGCGCTGCGGAACATCGGCTTGCTCGCCGCGCCTTTGCCGCCCGCCCTCGGCGGCGCCGGCTTTGGGACGACGCCCAAAAATGCGACATCGCTGGCCACGGCTTTGCGCCTGGTCGGTCGCGCCAGCCTGCCGCTCGGCCGCTTGTTCGAAGGCCATGTGAATGCGCTGCGCCTGGTCCTGCTCCACGGCAGCCCCGCCCAGGCCGAGGCGGCGGCGCGGGATGCGCGGCAGGGCCGGTTCTTCGGCGTCTGGAACACCGATGGCTTTGGCGAACCGCCCCTGGCCCTGGCGGGTGGGGTGCTGCGCGGGCGCAAGATCCTGTGCTCCGGCGCCGGCTGGGTGGACCGCGCCTTGGTCACCGCACGCGACGACCCCGAGGCGCCGCCACAGATGCTGCTGGTGGAACTGGCGCCGGGCGAGCGGGCGGATCTCTCGCCCTGGCGAGCGCAGGGCATGCGCGCCTCCGCCACCGGCGCCGTGGATTTCACCGGGCTGTCGGCGGATTTGATCGGCCAGAAGGGCGACTATCTGCGCCAGCCCGATTTCTCCGGCGGCGCCTGGCGCTTCGCCGCGGTGCAATGCGGCGGGGTGGAGGCGGTGCTCGGCCTGCTGCGCGCGCATCTGAACCATACCGGCCGCGGTGGCGATCCGCATCAGGCAGCGCGGCTCGGCCAGGCGGCGATGGCGGCGGAGACGGCGCGGCTCTGGGTGGACTCCGCCGCGGAACGCGCCGAAGCCGTAAGCCCGCCCCCGGATACGGTGGCCTATGTGAACCTTGCGCGGCTGGCGGTGGAGCGGGCGGCGCTGGATGTGCTGGAACTGGCGCAGCGCTCCATCGGCCTCCAGGCTTTCATGCGCCCGAACCCGATCGAGCGCGTCGCCCGCGACCTTGCCACCTATCTGCGCCAGCCTGCGCCCGACCGCGCGCTGGTGGGTGCGGCGGCGCATGTGCTGGAGGCGAAAGCGGAGCCCGGCGACCTGTGGGGCTGATGCCGGCCGGGGATTGGCTGCGCGCGGCGGAGCGCGACCTGCCGTGCGGCGCGGACCCTGCCGCACTGCTCGGCGTGGATGGCGCGGCGCTGGTGCTGGCGCCGCATCCGGATGACGAAAGCCTGGGCTGCGGAGGCTTCCTGGCCGCCTGTGCCGGGGCGGGGCGGCGGGTGATGGTGGTGGTGGTCAGCGACGGCGCCGGGTCTCACCCCAACTCCCGCGCCTGGCCGCCGGCGCGGCTTGCCGAGCTGCGCCAGACGGAAACGCGGGATGCGGTGGCGGCGCTGGGCCTGGATGCGGCGCGGGATCTGCATTTCCTGGGGCTGCCGGATCGCAGCGTCCCCCACGAAGGCCCGGCCTTCGAGGCGGCGCTGGCGCGGCTGCTGGAACTGGCACCGGCTTCCTGCACCATCTTCGCCGCCTGGCGGCACGACCCGCATGCCGACCACGCGGCCAGCTTCGTCCTCGCCAGCGCGTTGCGGCAGCGCCGGGGAACGCGGCTTTTCGCCTATCCCGTCTGGGGCCTGGCCCATGCCCATCCCGTGCCCGGCTTCCCGCTGCCCCCGCCACCCGGCCTGCCGGCACCGCCGCGTGGCCATCGTCTGGATGTCTCGGCCTGGCTGCCGGCGAAGCGCCGGGCGATCGCAGCGCACCGGTCCCAACTCGGCCAGGTGGTGAGGGATGATCCTGGCGGCTTCGTGCTGCCCCAGGCCCTGCTGGACCTCGCCTGCCGGCCGCATGAATTGTTCCTGGAGGAGCCGGCATGAGCCTGCCGCCGAATTACTTCGAGGCGCTGTACCAGGCCGACCCCGACCCCTGGCGCTTCGCCGAGAGCGCGTATGAGCGCGGCAAATACGCCGCCACCCTCGCCGCCCTGCCGCGCTCCCGCTACGCCAGCGCCTTCGAGGCAGGGTGCTCCATCGGCGTGCTGACAGCGGCGCTTGCACCACGCTGCGAGGCCCTGCTGGCGGTGGATGCGGCCGCGGCACCGTTGCAGGCGGCGCGGGACCGCTGCGCCGCGCTGCCACAGGTCACGCTGCGCCAGGCGGTGCTGCCGGCGGATTGGCCGGTCGGGACCTTCGACCTGATGCTGTTCTCGGAGGTCCTGTATTACCTCGACCATGACGACCTGCACCGCCTGGCGGCGCAGGCCTCGGCCAGCCTGGCGCCGGGCGGCGACATCCTGCTGGTGCATTGGACCGGGGAGACGGACTACCCGCTGACCGGCGACGCGGCCGCCGAGGCCTTCTGCGCGGCGCTGGCGCCACGCGCCGCCATCACGTGGCAAAGCCGCGCAGATCGCTATCGGCTGGATCTGCTGCGCGGCCGCTGACCAGCGCCTGGCCCATCCGTAGCAGCGCCAGCAGGCTGCGCACGCGCGCGATCTCCACCGGCAATTCGGCCAGGCGCAGCGTGCGGCGGCGCAGCGCGGGGGCGGCGCGCTGCAACTCCTCCCAGGCCGGCCAGAAATGCGGCATGGCGGCAATCGCGCGCAGCCTCTCGCGCGGCAGGCCGAGCGCCAGCGCCAGCCGGGCCGGATCGCCGATGCGCGGCCTTCCGGCATGCAGGCGCCGCAATGCGTAGCGGCAGCGCAGCCGCAGCAGCGCGGCGAGGGCGGGCTCCAGCCTGTCATCAACCGGCGCATCGGGATGCGCCAGGCGCTGGCGGAGCGTATCCGCCATCCCGCCCACGGCCCGCCCCTCGAGGCGGCAGGAGACGATGACCCGTGCCGCCGGGCAGTGCCGCACGCGCAGCCCGGCGCAGAGCAGGGCGTCGAACAGGGCGCGATCCTCCCCCACCGGCACCTCCGGCAGCCCGCCCACCGCGGGGTAGGCGGCAAGGCGCAGTGCGATAGAGGCGCCGGAATGCACGGCGTGGCGGGGCCAGGGGTCGTGCGGGTCGGAATCGACCAGCGTGGCCATCTCCTCCAGCAGCGTGGCGTAGCTGGCCTCCATCGCCTCCCGCCGCCGCAGCGCTTCGGGAAGCAGTGCGACCTCGGCGGGGTCGGGGGCGTAGGTGCCAGCTACCGCATCGGCGCCGGCGGCGAAGGCGGCCAGGTTGGCGGCGATCCAGTTCGGGGTGGCACGGCCATCCGCATCCGTGCTGAGCAGCAGCGCCCCAGCCTCGGGCGCTGCGCCGAACAGGGCGGCACCGGCTTCCATCGCCGCCCGGCGGGCGCCGCCGGCATGTGCGCGGCTGGGTGGCAGGCGGCATTCGGACACCTCCAGCCGATAGGGCAGGCCGGGTGCCAGGCTACGGGCGAGTTCGGCTGTGTCGTCGCCGCAGTTGTTCGCCAGGACCAGCACGGCAACCTCATCCAGCCGCACGCCCCGCTGTTCCGCCAGCGCGGCGAGGCAGGACGGAAGCTGGGGCGCCTCATCCCGGGCCGGGATGGCAATGACGATGCGGGGCGGGGGAAGGGGCGGGATCGGCATGGGAGGTGGCGGGAAAACGCCCCCCAGGCTCAGCCGTTCCCGTCACGGCCCCGTTGGCAGGCTCATGTTACCGTGCCGGTGATGAAATCCGCCGCCCGCTCCGCGATCATCAGCGTGGTCGCGTAGGTGTTGGCGGAGGGCATGGAGGGCATGATGGAGGCGTCCACCACCCGCAACCCGGCCAGCCCATGCACCAGCAGCCGATCGCTGACCACGGCGGAGGGATCCGTCTCCGGCCCCATCCGGGCCGTGCCGATCAGATGGTAGGTGGTGCTGCCGTTCTTCTTGGCGAAATCCAGCAACTCGTCGTCGCCCTGCACCTTCGGCCCGGGCAGCGTCTCGCCATCCAGGTACTGTCCGAGTTCCGGCGTGCCGAGCATCCGCCGCAGCAGCTTCATGCCGCCGAGATGCACGCGGATATCCATCGGGTCCGAGAGGTAGTTCGGGTTGATCTCCGGGTCCTCGAACACGTCGGTGCTGCGCGCGCGCACCCAGCCGGTGCTTTCGGGGCGGTGCTGCCAGGCGCCGGCGGTGACGCCGGGGTAGTCATCCAGCACATAGACCTTGCCCTCGGCATAGCTGCCGGGGGTGAAGACGCATTGCAGGTCGGGCTGGTCGAGGCCTTCGAAACTCTTCCAGAAGACATGCACATGGGAGGGCGTGGTGGCGAGGATGCTCGGCCGCCCGGTGGCCCAGCGGGCGATCTGTGCGCCGAGCTTCAGGCCGCGCGACAGCTCGTTCAGCGTCTCCACCCCGGGCTTGGCGCGCATCACGAAGCGGCTGGCGTAGTGATCCCGAAAGTTGGACCCCACGCCGCGCACGTCCCGGACCACCGGAACGCCGAGCCGCCCCAGCAGATCGGCCGGCCCGATGCCCGAGACCTGCAGCAGTCGCGCCGTGTTCACCGTGCCGGAGCACAAAATCACCTCCCGCCGCGCCAACACCTGCCGCGGCGGCGCATTGCGCGCGGATTGGTAGGCGATGCCGGTGGCGCGGGTGCCCTCGAACAGGATGCGGCTGGCACGGGCGTTGGTGCGGACTTCCAGGTTCGGCCGCTTCATCGCCGGCTTCAGGAAGGCGGTTGCGGCAGAGATGCGGCGGCCGTTGCGGATGGTGCGCTGGTAGTAGCCGACGCCGGCCTGGTGGCCGCTGTTGTAGTCGGGCGCGCGGGGGATGCCGATGCCCTCGCAGCCGCGGATGAAGGCCTCCGAAACCTGGTTGATCCAGTCCATGTCGGTGATCGGGATGCCGTCCGCATTGCGGCCGCGCGTCTCATCCCCAACCCCGATGCGATTCTCGCTGCGCCGGTAATAGGGCAGGCAATCCGCATAGCCCCAGCCGCGATTGCCGCGCTGCGCCCAGCTATCCAGATCCGTCGGCTGGCCTCGATTGTAGATCAAGCCATTGACGGAGGAAGACCCGCCCAGCGTACGCCCCTGGGTCGTGCTGATCCGCCGCCCGCCCGTCATTGGGATGCCCTCGGTCTTGAACTGCCAGGTGACCGCCGGGTTGGACAAGGTCTTGATGAAGCCGGCGGGGATGTGGATGAAGGGGTTGCGGTCCGGCGGCCCGGCTTCCAGCACGCAGACGGTAACGGTGGGATCGGCGCTCAGCCGGTTGGCCAGCACCGATCCGGCAGCACCGGAGCCGACGATGACGTAGTCGAAGCTTTCGGTCACGGCGCGGATTTCAGCAGGACAACGGCCTCGATCTCCACCGCGATGCCGCGCGGCAGGCTGGCCAACCCCACGGCGGAACGTGCCGGGCGGCCGGAGTCGCCGAACACCTCCACGAACAGATCGGTGCAGCCATTGATGACTTCCGGCTGGTGCCCGAAGTCCGGCACGGCGCGCACCATGCCGAGCACCTTCAGGATGGTATCGACCCGGTCGAGCGACCCCAGCGCGCCGCGCATATTGGCCAGCAGGTTGATGCCGCAGAGCCGCGCGGCCTCATACCCCTGCTGCACGTCCAGATCGGCGCCGACCAGCCCGGTGATCGAACTGCCATCCGCCCGCCGCGGCCCGACGCCGGACAGGAACAATAGCCCGCCGCCAATCCGCCAGGGCACGTAATTGCCCATCGGCTTCGGCGATGGCGGCAGTTCCAGGCCGAGTTCGGTCAGGCGGCGTTCGGCAGACATGGGGTGGCTCCGTGGCGAGAAGATGCACCATCCTGCCGGGCAGGGCGCCGCTGATCCATCCCCCGATTCACGGTCACTCCCACTCAATCGTCCCCGGCGGCTTGCTCGTGATGTCGTAGGTCACGCGGTTGATCCCGCGCACCTCGTTCACGATGCGGCCGGCCACGCGCGTCAGGAATTCCATGCTGAACGGATAGACATCCGCCGTCATGCCATCCGTGCTGGTCACGGCGCGCAGCGCGCAGGCGCTGTCATAGGTGCGGCCATCGCCCATCACGCCCACGGTCCGCACCGGCAGCAGCACCGCGAAGGCCTGCCAGATCGCGTCGTACAGGCCGGCGTTGCGGATTTCCTCCAGGTAGATGGTGTCCGCGTGGCGCAGGATATCCGCCTTCTCCGCGGTCACCTCGCCGGGGATGCGGATGGCAAGCCCCGGGCCGGGGAAGGGGTGGCGGCCGACGATGACCTCCGGGATGCCGAGCTCCCGCCCCAGCACGCGGACCTCGTCCTTGAACAGGTCGCGCAGTGGCTCCACCAGCTTCATCCGCATGCCCTCGGGCAGGCCGCCGACATTGTGGTGGGACTTGATCGTCACGCTGGGGCCGCCGGTGGCGGAAACGCTTTCGATCACGTCGGGGTACAGCGTGCCCTGGGCCAGGAAGTCGGCGCCGCCGATGTTCTGCTGTTCCTCCTCGAACACCTCGATGAACAGGCGGCCGATGGTCTTGCGCTTCTTCTCCGGGTCGGTGACGCCGGAGAGCTGGCCGAGGAACAGGTCGCTGGCATCGCGATGCACCAGCTTGATGTTGAAGCGGTCGCGGAAGGTGGCGACCACCTGTTCCGACTCATTGGCCCGCATCAGCCCGTGATCGACATAGATGCAGGTGAGCTGGTCGCCGATCGCCTCATGCAGCAGCACCGCGGCGACGGAGGAATCGACGCCCCCGGAAAGCCCGCAGATCACGCGCCCGCTGCCGACCTGCGCCCGTATTTTTGCGACCATCTCCGCCCGGAAGGCGCCCATGGTCCAGTCGCCGGTGCAGCCGCAGACAATGTGGGAAAAGTTCTTCAGCAGGGCGGCGCCATGCGGCGTGTGCACCACCTCCGGGTGGAACATGGTGCCGTAGTAGCGGCGCTCGTCATTGGCGATGACGGCGAAGGGCGCGCCCTCGCTGGCGGCAACGACCCGGAACCCCTCGGGCAGCCGGGTGATGCGGTCGCCGTGGCTCATCCACACCTGTTCCCGCGCGCCCGGCGCCCAGACGCCCTGGGTGATGGCGCAGTCGCCAGTCACGTCGATATGGGCGCGGCCGAATTCGCGCAGATGGCCGCCCTCCACCAGCCCGCCGAGCTGATGCGCCATGACCTGCTGGCCGTAGCAGATGCCGAGAATCGGCAGCCCCATTCCGAACACCGCCTCCGGCGCGCGGGGGCTGGCTTCCTCCGTCACGCTGGCTGGGCCGCCGGACAGGATGATGCCCTTCGGCGCGAAGGCGCGGATGCGGTCATCCGGCGCGGCGTTGAAGGGCCAGACCTCACAGTACACACCGGATTCGCGGAGGCGGCGCGCGATGAGCTGCGTCACCTGGCTGCCGAAATCGAGTATCAGGATCCGGTCGTGATGCTGCGCGAGCGGGGTGGAAGCGGCATCGGGGGCGGCGTGTGTCATAGCGCCTAACAGCACAGGCACGATGCAGCGACAAGCCGTTTTGCGGCCAGTCAGCCTTCCTCGCGAATCCGCCCCTGGGGCCCGCCCCGGGGCCCTCCCTGGGGCACCGGCGCGGTGGCCGCCAGCAGCGTGTCGATCGGGTCCCATAGCAGGGCGATCTGGTCCACCCCCTGGCCCGCCACCCGGATCATCTCCCGCATCGCCGTGCGGCCGCCGAGGTGGCGGTAGAAGAAACGGCTGGGATTGGCCTCCAGCACCCAGGCCATGGCAGAATTGCAGCCGATGGCCCGCAAATGCGCCGCCATGGCCCGCATCAGGCGCCGGCCGCAGCCACGCTCACGGTAATCATCCAGCACATAAAGGGTCTCCACCTCGCCCTCCGCCAGGCCGCGGCGCCGGGCGCGGCCGCCGGAGGCGAAGCCCACCACCTGCGCCGGGCCGGATTCATCCTCCGGCGTGGAGGTGGCCACGAACACCGCGTGGCCTTCGCGCCGGTCCAGGATGGCGCGCTGGTAGAAGCCGGCCAGCCGGATCTCGGACAGTTCTGCCAGGTAGCCATCCCGCAGGATGCCGGCATAGGCGCTGCGCCAGGCCGCGACATGCACCGCGGCGATCGCCGCGGCATCGCCCGGCCGGGCGCGGCGGATGGAGATCATGAAGGTTGCCGTTGCAGTACGGCGGCGAAGAAGCCATCCGTGCCATGGCTGCCGGGCGACAGCGCCATGTAGGGACCAGGGCCGGGCGCCGCGACGCCGGGTCGCAGCGCGTCCCAGACCTCCGCGAAGGGCATCGCGGTGAAGTCCTGGTGGCGTTCCAGGAAGGCCGCCATCTGCATCTCGTCCTCCTCGGGCAGCAGCGAGCAGGTAGCGTAGACCAGCCTTCCGCCCGGACGCACCAATTCAGATGCATCGTCGAGGATCATCGCCTGCTTCAGCACCAACTCCGCCAGGTCCCGCCCATTGGTGCGGATGCGGGCATCCGGGTTGCGGCGCCAGGTGCCGGTGCCGGTGCAGGGGGCATCCACCAGCACCCGGTCGAATTTGCGCGAGTTGCGCTTGCGCCATTTGTCGCCGGAGGTGAGCAGATGGCGCTCGGCATTGTTCACATCGGCCCGGCGCAGCCGGCGGCCGGCGCCTTCCAGCCGGGCGGCGGAGGTATCGCAGGCCACGATGTGGCCCTTGTTGGCCATGGTCGCGGCCAGCGCCAGGGTCTTGCCCGCGGCGCCGGCGCAGAAATCGGCAACCCGCATGCCGGGGCGCGCATCGGTCAGCAGGGCCACAAGCTGGCTGCCCTCGTCCTGCACCTCGATCAGCCCCTCCAGGAAGGCCTTGGTGGCGGAGACCGGGCGGCGATCGGCGATCCGCATCCCCCAGGGGGAGAGCGGGGTGGGGGTGGCGGCGATGCCCTCCGCCGCCAGCGCGGCCAGCGCCGCCTCCCGCGTCACCTTCAGCAGATTGGCCCGCAGGTCGAGCGGCGCTGGCTCCTCCATCGCCGCGGCTTCCTCGGCCAGCTTGTCGCCAAAGCGGGTGACGAGGCCCGGCATCGCCCATTCCGGTAGGTTCAGCCGCGGCCCGTCCGGCATGCGCGGCAGCACCAGCGGGCGGCCCGCCAGCTTGCCGAGCAGCGCACGCTCCTCCTCCACCAGGGGGGAAGCGGCGAAGCGCTCGCCGGAGAAGTTCTGGTCCACGCCATCTACCGACCAGCCCTCGGCAAGGATCAGATGCGCCCCCAGCAGCAGCCGGGCGGAGGGGCTGGCGATGCCCATTTCGGAAAAATGCCAGGCGAGCCGAAGCCGCTGGCGGATCGCCCCCCAGGCGCGCTCCGAGACGTTCCGCCGGTCCGAGCCGCCGATGTAGCGGCGGGCGCGGAAGAAATCATTGGCGATGGCATCCGCCGGACGGCGGGGGGAGGCCTCGACGGCGGAGAGCAGGTCGATGGCGGCGGAGAGGCGGGCGGCGGGGGTCATGCGGGAAAATCCGGGCGGCCGCGGCGCCGGGGGCGCGGGGCGGACGCGGGCAGGGGGTGGCGCGCCGGGGCTCCGGCGGCGAAGGGCGGCAGACCGGGGCGGCGGGCCCCGGCCGGAACCGTGCGGGCAACATAGACCTTTGCCGCCGTCTCCGCGATGCCGGGCATGCGCGACAATGTTCCGGCATGATTTTCATGTCAGCATGTTTCGCGCCGGGTGGGCTTGATGCGCGGTTTCCGATTAGTTTGCCTCACGCCGCATCAGGCGGTTCGACAAAGGGGTCCTACACCGATGTTCAAATCCATCCTCGCCGCCGGCGCGGTGCTGGCGCTGGTCGCCGGTGGTGCGGTTGCCCAGCAGAAGGGCGCGGCGCCGCAGCAGGCCCAGCAATATCCCGACTGGCGCGCCCAGCCGCGCTACGCCACCGTCAACCTGCGCGCCGGCTTCGAGCCGGACCCGCGGGAGATTCCCGTGGAAGCGGGCGGCGACCGGGAAGCCACCGGCATCGGCCCGGATTGCGCCGGCTGGATCGATTTCTCCAAGCCCGATGTGGACCTGAACTACACCTCCGGCCAGTTCCCGCTGTTCATTTCCGTCGTCGCGAACACCGATACGACGCTGGTGATCAACGATTCGGCCGGCAACTGGCACTGCAACGACGACCTGGACGGGGTGAACCCCGGCATCGTCCTGCAGCGCCCGGCGAGCGGCAACTACAACATCTGGATCGGCACCTTCGAGCGCGGCACGCCGCAGCGCGCGACGCTGCGGATCAGCGAGATCCCGCCGAACCGCTGACACAACGCGCGCCCCGCCCAGGCGGGGCGTGCGATGTCAGCCTTCCAGGCGGTAGTTCGGCGCTTCCCGCGTCACCGCCACATCATGCACATGGCTTTCGCGCAGGCCGGCATTGGTGATGCGGCGGAACTTCGCCTTGGTCTGAAGGTCCTGGATGGTGGCGGCGCCGGTGTAGCCCATGGCCGCGCGCAGGCCGCCGACCATCTGGTGAATCACGGTGCCGACCGGCCCCTTGTAGCCAACGCGGCCCTCGACACCTTCCGGCACCAGCTTCAGCTTGTCCGCCACTTCTGCCTGGAAGTACCGATCCGCGGAGCCGCGCGCCATGGCGCCGAGCGAGCCCATGCCGCGATAGGATTTGTAGGATCGGCCCTGGTACAGGAAGACCTCGCCCGGGGCTTCATCCGTGCCGGCGAAGACGCTGCCCATCATCACGCAATCGGCACCGGCCGCAATCGCCTTGGCGACATCGCCGGAGGACCGGATGCCGCCATCGGCAATTGCCGGCACGCCGCGTTCGCGGCAGGCGGCCGCGCTTTCCAGCACGGCGGTCAGCTGCGGCACGCCGACACCGGCGACGATGCGCGTGGTGCAGATGGAACCCGGGCCAATGCCGATCTTCACCGCATCGGCACCCGCCTCGATCAGCGCCAGCGCGCCTTCTGGGGTTGCAACGTTGCCGGCCACGATCTGCACGGCGTTCGACAGTTTCTTGATGCGCTCCACCGCGCGCAGCACGCCGCCCGAATGGCCATGCGCGGTATCCACCACGAGCACGTCAATATCGGCGGCCACCAGCAGGCCGGCCCGATGGAAGCCATCATCCCCCACGCCTATCGCGGCCGCGGTGCGCAGGCGCCCCATCGGGTCCTTCACCGCATTGGGGTTGGCCTGGGCCTTGTCCATGTCCTTCACGGTGATCAGGCCGACGCAGCGATAGGCCTCGTCCACCACCAGCAGCTTCTCGATGCGGTGCTTGTGCAGCAGCTCCCGCGCCTTGTCCTTGGTAACGTCGGCATCGGCCGTCACCAGGTTTTCCCGCGTCATCAGCTCATAGACCCGCAGGTTCGGGTCTGTGGCGAAGCGGACGTCGCGGTTGGTGATGATGCCGACCAGGCGGCCCGAATCCCGCTCCACCACCGGCACGCCGCTGATCCGGTGCGTTTCCTGCAGCGCGCGGACCTCGGCCAGCGTCTGGTCCGGGTGGATGGTCAGCGGGTTCACCACCATCCCCGACTCGAACTTCTTCACCTGGCGGACCTGGGCGGCCTGGTCTTCCGGGGACAGGTTTTTGTGGATCACGCCGATGCCGCCGGCCTGGGACATGGCAATGGCCATGTTGGCTTCCGTCACCGTATCCATCGCCGCGGCAACCAGCGGGATGTTCAGTGAAATCTCCCGCGTCAGCCGGGTGCGGGTATCCGTCTCGCTCGGCAGCACGGTGGAATAGGCCGGGACGAGCAGCACGTCATCGAAGGCGTAAGCTTCCTCGAACCTGGCGCGAAAGGCGGCCTCGCGGTTCGTGGAGGTGCCAGGGGATTTAGCAGGGGTATTCGTGTCTGGGGGCGCCATGGCGGGAACCTCTTTCGATCCGCAACCTTGGCGGCCCCGCCTACACCGGTTCCGGGTGCGGCGTCCATAGTGGGAAAATGTCAGGCCGGCTTGCCGCCGCGAAAGCCTGTCGCCACCACATACAGCTCCGCGCTGTCCTTCCGGCTGGCGGGCGGCTTGGCGTGGCGCACCACGACGAAGTCGCGCTTCAGCGTGGCGAGGAATTCCTTCTCCGACCCACCCGCCAGCACCTTGGTGACGAAGCCGCCACCCGGCGCCAACACCCTTCCGGCGAAATCCAGCGCAATTTCGGCGAGCGCCATGATGCGGAGGTGGTCCGTCGCGTTGTGGCCGGTGGTGTTGGGCGCCATGTCGGACAGCACCAGGTCGGCCTGGCCATTGAGCGCGGCCAGCACGCGCTGTTCCGCCTCGGCATCCTGGAAGTCGCCCTGCATCAGGATGGCGCCCGGAATCGGGTCCACCACCAGCAGGTCGATACCGACCACGCGGGTGGCCTTGCGCGCCAGCGCCACCTGGGTCCAGCCACCAGGCGCCGCGCCGAGGTCCACGACGCGGGATCCGGGCTTCAGCAGATGGAACTTGTCATCCATCTGTTCCAGCTTGAAGGCGGCGCGGGACCGCAGGCCGCGGGCCTTGGCCTCCTTCACATAAGGGTCGTTCAACTGCCGCTCCAGCCAGCGCTGGCTGCCGATGGTGCGGCCCTTGGCGGTTTTCAGGCGATCGGCGAGCTGGCGCGTGGTGCCGGAAAGTTTTCCGGCCGAGGATTTACCGGCTGCAGATTTACCGGGAGGGGTTGGGGACTTGGCCATGGAAAGGCTTTACGCCCTCTGCGGCCATCCCGGAATGCCCATGCACACCCGCGCCGCGCAATCAGGCTTCGTCGCGCCAACGCTTGATGGACGCGCGGCCGACACGAAGCTCCTTCGCGATGGCGGAGACGGTCTTGCCCGCGGCCAGCATTGCCTTCGCCTGGGCCATCTTGCTGTCCGGCGTCGGCTGGGCGGCGGCTGGCGCCGGCTCGACCGCAGGCGCAGCTGCCGTGGCTGCGGGCAGCGCTGCCACCGGCTGCTCCGGCGCATCCTCCAGCGTCCATTGCTCATCTAGAGCATAGATGATGTGGCCCGGAATCGGAGCCCCCTTCAAAACAGCATTCCGGACGATGAAAAAACGACCTTCGAGTGGAAAATCCGGCGCCTTGATGACATCGCCCCTGGCGACGCGGAGCTTGTCTGTGTCTGGTTGAACCTTGCTGTGCTTGTTTCGGTCCGCCTTAAGATGCGTGTCGATTTTGGCTATCAGATGATACGGCATCGGCGATCCTAGTAAGAATGGAAAACGACTGGCAACTGAAGGGCGACCTACCTGAATGGCAAGGGCGCCGCAAAAACAGCAGGAATAGTAATTCGCTCAACGATCCGCCGCCAGCGGCGGCTTTGCCGGGTCGTGTTGGTCCGTCAGCCGCAACCGGGCCATAAGCGGCCGGGCCGGCGCTGCGTGGCGCGATCCAGCCGCATCAGCCGCAGCAGAATCCCCTCCCGCAGCCCGCGGTCGGCCACCGTCAGCCGCGGCACCGGCCAGACGCGGCGGATGGCGGCATAGACGGCGCAGCCCGGCAGAACGAAATCCACCCGCTCCGGCCCAACGCAGGGGTGGGCGGCCAGCCCGTCCCGGCCCAGCGCGAACAGGTCGCCCAGCGCCTGGTCGGCGTCGCACGCCTCCAGCACCTGGCCATCGACCAGCAGGCGGCGGTAGCGCGGCAGCGCCATGGCGACGCCGGCCAGTGTGGTGACGGTGCCGGAGGTGCCCATCAGCCGCACCCCGCCGGCGCGGATTTCCTGGCCGATGCAATGCACCGCATCGAAGCCACGCAGCCGCGCCGCCACCTCATCCACCACCGCATGAAAGCCCGCCTCCGTGAAGCAGGACGGGCCGCAGCGTTCGGACAAGGTGACGACGCCGACGGGGACGGAGATGGTGCCGATCAGCTCCGGCACCCGGCGGCCCGGATGGATGCGAATCCAGGCAATTTCGGTCGATCCACCGCCGATATCGAACAGCAGGGCGCGGCGGTCGCAGGCCTCCAGCAGCGGGGCGCAGCTTTCCATCGCCAGCTCCGCCTCCTCCCGCGCCGAGATGATCCGCAGGCGCAGGCCGGTCTCGGCCTCGACCCGCGCGACGAATTCCGGGCCGTTGCCGGCACGGCGGCAGGCTTCCGTGGCCACCGCCAGCAGGCCGCGCACCGGGCGGCGGGCCAGCTTGTTGGCGCAGGCGTGCAGCGCCGTCAGCGCCCGGTCCATGGCCGCGTCGGACAGCCGGCCGGTGGCGCCGAGTCCCTCACCCAGCCGCACGATCCGGGAAAAACTATCCACCACCCGGAAGTTGAAGGGTGCCCCGGTTCGCGTTGTCGCCCCCGCGCCGGTGCCCCAATGCGGCGTGCCGATCAGCAGGCGGCAGTTGTTGGTGCCAAGATCGAGGGCCGCGAATGCGCTGGATCCCTGATTCGGCTGCCATCCCGGCAGCGGCAGGCATGCCTCGCCCGGTCGGGCGATGCAGTCTGTCGGCTGGAAGGGGAGGGGCGCGTCGTCGGGCATGTCCTCAACCAAATGGGTTGCCGGGCGGGTGATCCGTAGCCCCTGGCAGAAATGCCGGTGGCCCGTGGGCGCCCGGCGCATGATCCGGCGGGCGGGCGGCAGGGGCAAGGCATTTCGCAGCGGCGGCGTGGTTGCCTGCCTCGAAGTCGCATGCTAATTCGCCGCTCCCGACGGTTGTGGCGCAGGCCGGACCGTGCTGGTGGGGGATAGTTTAACGGTAGAACTCCCGACTCTGACTCGGGCAGTCTTGGTTCGAATCCAGGTCCCCCAGCCATTTCGGCAGCACATGGCCGCCTCAGATCGCCGCCGCCGGCTCCACCAGCAGCACATGCCGCCCGGGCAGCGCCAGCACCACGCTCAATCCCACCGGCGCCCAGTCCCAGGTAACGCGACCACCGAGCTGCGACCGCACGGTACCGTCCACCACGCGCGTCCCAAAGCCGCGCCGGGCGGGTGGGGCGTGCAGCGTGGGGCCGCCGGATTCGGTCCAGGCCAGCTCCAACAGCCCCTGTTCGTCATGGCCCGGCGGCCCCGGCAGCAGTTGCCAGGTCACTGCCAGCCGGCCATCCGGGCAGGATAGCGCGCCGTATTTGGTCGCATTCGTCGCCAACTCATGCACCGCCATGGCCAGCGGCTGCACCGCGTTCGGGGCCAGAATCACGGGCGGGCCGTCCAGCCTCGCCCTCGGCAGGCCCGGCGCGGCCTGCCCGCCCTCAGCGGTCGATACGAAGGCGGCCAGCGCGCCGTCCAGCATCTCCCGCAGCGGGATGCCGGACCAGCTGGTCTCGGACAGCAGGGTCTGGGCGCGGGCCAGCGCATCGATGCGCCCTTCCACGGCGGCGGCGTAATAGGCCGCATCGTCCCGCGGGGTCAGGCGCAGTGCGGCCTTCACCACGGCGAGGGCATTCTTCGCCCGATGGTCCACCTCCCGCAGCAGCAGGAACTGGCGTTCCTCCGCAATCCGGCGCGCGGTGACGTCGACGGCGCCGCCGACCAGCCAGGCTGGTGCGCCGGTCGACGGGTCGCGGGTGACCTGGCCGCGGTCCCACAGCCAGGCCCATCCGCCATCGGCGCGGGCCACGCGATACTCCACGGCGAAGCTGTGCCGGTCCGCCTCCTCCTGCACCGCGAGGAGCACGGCATCCACCCGGTCGCGATCCTCCGGGTGGATGCGGGCCAGCCATTCCTCGGCCGAGAGCGTCGCGGCATGGCCGAGCAGCGCATCGGCGCCGCCGGTGCGCTCGACGCGGCCGGTGGCGAATTCCCACTCATAGACGAAGCCCGCCATGGCCGCGGTCGCTACGGCAAAGCGCGCCTCCGCCCGGCGACGCTCATTGATGTCGATGTCGATTCCCACCATCCGCGCCGGCTTGCCGCCCTCGGCGGGGTAGAGCCGGGCCCGGCAAAACAGCCAGACCTGCTCCCTCCGGCCGTCCGCCCGGCGGCGGAAGACGCGGAACTCGACGGTCATCGTGCCCTCCGTCAGCCCGTCGAGGATGGCGGAGCGCAGCATCGCGCGGTCCTTGGGGTGCACCATCGCCATGAAGCCATCGAGGGTGCCGCTATCCGCATCGCGTTCATGATGCAGGCCGAGCAGGGCAAACATCTCCTCGGACCAGTGCAGCCGGCCGGATTCCGGCTCCCAGGACCAGGACCCGGCGCCGGCGGCCTGCTGGGCCAGGCGCAGCATGCTCTCCCGCTCCCGTAGGTCGCGCGTGCGGTCCTCCACCCGGCGCTCCAGCGCGGCGTTGGTGGCGACCAGAGCGGCCTGCCGGCGCAGCGCCACGCGCGCCAGCAGCAGCAGCAGCAGCAGCAGGGTGGACCCCAGGGAGAGCACGGCCTGCGGCGCCACCGTCTGCCGCCACGCCGCTACCACCGCGGGTCTCGCCCGCGCTGCCGCGGCATAGACGGGCCAATCCCCGCCGACCCGCCGCAGCGCCGCGACCCGTTCCACCCCATCGGTGCGCGAGGGCCGGGCCTCGATGATCCGGGGTAGGCCCAACACCATGCTCGCTACCGCCGGTGAATCCGGCGCCAGGCGCATGGCTTCGGGGGCCAGGTCGCCGAAGTCGCCGGAGCGCGCTAGCAGGACCCCATCCGTGCGGATCAGCGCCACCCGATCACCCTCCGCGGCGCCCAGTGCCCCCAGTGCCGCACTGGCATGATCGAGGTAGATCGAGGCGACGAGAACCCCGTCATAGGCGCCGGGCTCGGCCCCGTTATCCGCCCCGACCCGCCGTGCGGCCACCGAGAAATAGGGCCGACCCGTGGTGCGGCCGACATAGATGCGGCTGACATGCACCCAGGGGGCATCCGGCGGCCGCAGTGCCTGGTTGAACTCCCGCGCCTGGATCACCGGATTCGGTCCCGGGGCCGGCAGCAGGTTGCTGGCCACCAGCGCATCGCCGTTGCGGTCATAGGCCAAGATGTAGAAAGCGGCTTGATCCGCCGGCTCCCGCTCCGCCGCAATGCCGGCCAGCGACCGGTTCAGTTCGCTCTGCCGCGCCCTGACCTCGGCATCGCTGAGGCCGGCCAGAAGCTCATTCGCCCGTTGCAGCCGCAGCACCTGGCCTTCCAGCAGGCAACGGGCATATTCGGCGGCCGCGTCGGCGGTGCGGGTGACCTCCAGCTCCGCCCCGCGCCAGGCCTGGTCCCAGCTGCGCCAGGCGGAGACGGCAAAGATCAGCAGAGGCGCCAGCACCGCGGCCGCCAGACCCCAATGCAGCGCCGTGATGCGGCGCAGCGCGCGAGGTCCGTCCGCCTCAAGGACCGGCGATGACGACGTCGCGTCTGGATGGGGCGCAGCCTGGTCCAAATCTCATTCGCTCTACGGGGGCCAAAGACTGGGGCAAAGCCCGGCACGGCAGGTCTGGCGACTCACGTTCAGGTGAAGCAGAACACCACAACATTAAGGGATGCACCCATGGCCGCGCCAATCATGATCTACGGGATCAAGAACTGCGATACGATGAAGAAGGCGCGTGGCTGGCTGGAGTTGCACGGCGTGGCCTGCACGTTTCACGACTACCGGCAATCCGGCATCCCGGCCGGGCTGCTGGAGGGTTGGGTGGCGCAGGTCGGCTGGCCCGCCCTGCTGAACCGCGCCGGCACCACCTTCCGCAACTTGCCGGAGACGGAGCGGGAGGGGCTGGACGAGGCCCGCGCCATCGCCCTGATGCACAGCTATCCCGCCATCATCAAGCGCCCGGTCCTGCCGCGGGCGGGCGGCCTGCTGATCGGCTTCAAGCCGGAGACCTATGCCGCGGTGTTTGGGAGCCCCGGCCCGGCTTGACGCGAACACCGGCACGTCCTGACGCACCAAGCCGCGCGTCTTGACGCGAACACCCGCGCGTCTTGACGCGACCCAGCATGGCGCGGACCGTCCGGGACGCATTGCACAGGATTGCCCCATGCCCGACGCCGCCCTGCTCGACCGCCTTCGCCACGCCGTGGAAGCAGGCTTTGCGCGGGAGACCGCCTTCCTGCAGGAGCTGGTGCGCTTCCCCAGCCTGCGGGGGCGGGAGGCACCGTTGCAGGACTGGTTCGCCCGGCAGATGGCCGGCCGCGGCTACGACGTGGACCGTTTCAGCCTGGCCGATGTGCCGGCGCATCCCAAGACCGCGCCCATGGTGGATGCCGACCCCGGCGCCAGCATCCAGGTGGTCGCCACGCACCGTCCCGCGAATCCCACCGGTCGCAGCCTGATCCTGCAGGGCCATATCGACGTGGTGCCGGAAGGCCCGCATGAGATGTGGACCCACCCGCCCTACGCCGCCGTGATCCGCGATGGCTGGATGTATGGCCGCGGCGCGCATGACATGAAGGCCGGCGTCGCCGCCATGGTCTTCGCCATGGATGCGATCCGCGAAGCCGGGCTGGAGCCCGCCGCGGATGTGTACCTCCAGACGGTGACGGAGGAGGAAAGCACCGGCAACGGCGCGCTCGCCACCCTGCTGCGCGGCTACCGCGCCGAGGCCGCGCTGATCCCGGAGCCCACGGCCCATTCCATCACCCGCGCCCAGACCGGCACCATCTGGTTCCGCCTGAAGGTGCGCGGCGTGCCGGTGCATGTGATGGTGGCGCAGGATGGCAGCAACGCCATCATGTCCGCCTACGCGCTGATCAATGCGCTGTACGCGCACACCAAGGCGCTGAACCAGGCCGGGCGCGACAATGCCTGGTACGGCGCGGTGCCGGACCCGATCAAGTTCAACCCCGGCATCATCCGCGGCGGCGACTGGGCTTCCTCGACCCCCGCCTGGTGCGAGGTGGATTGCCGCATCGGCCTGCTGCCTGGCACGACCCCGGAGGAGGCCATGGCCGGCGTCGAGGCTGCGGTGCGGGCGGCGGCCAAGGGCGACGCCTTCCTCGCCAACAACCCGCCCGAGATCACGTTCCACGGTTTCCAGACCGACCCATACGTCCTGGAGCCGGGCTCCGAGGCCGAGGCGGTGCTGGCCGCCGCGCATGCGGCCGTGCATGGGGGGGAGATGCCGGCGCGGCTGTCCACCGCAGTGAACGACACTCGGTATTACGGCCTGTACTTCGCCATCCCCGGCCTGTGCTACGGCCCGAAGGGGGAGATGGCGCATGGCTTCGATGAGCGGACCTCCCTGGCGGACCTCAAGACCTGCACGCTGACCATTGCCGCCTTCATCGCCGATTGGTGCGGGGTGCGCCCGGCGGCATGACGGCCGAGGCGCGGCTTCTTGCCCTGGCGCGAGCCAGTCCGGTGAATGCCGCGCTGTTGGAAATTCTGCCGTCGCTCGGCCTGAACCAGGGCCATCTAACCGCCGGCTGCCTGTTCCAGGAGGTCTGGAACCACCGCGCCGGCCGGCCGGTGGGCTGGGGCATCCGCGACTACGACGTGTTCTACTTCGACGACGGCGACCTGTCCTTCGAGGCGGAGGATGCGGTGATCCGCCGGGTGCGCCAGGCCACGGCGCATCTGGCGGTGGAGGTGGAGGTGCGGAACCAGGCGCGGGTGCATCTGTGGTACCCGCAGCGCTTCGGCCCAGGCTATCCGCAGTTGCGCTCGGCGCGGGACGGAATTGACCGCTACCTGGTGGCCTGCACCTGCATCGGGATCGAATTGGCCACCGGCATGCTGTATGCGCCGCGCGGACTGGCGGAGCTGGAGGCCGGGATGCTGAGGCCCAATCCGCGCAATGACCGGCCGGACCTGTTTCGCGCCAAGGCCGAGGCCTATCGGGCACGCTGGCCGTTCCTGACCATCCTGGACGAGTGAACAAGCCCTTCACGCGGGCGTCCCGGCGCGGCAGAACCACGGCAGATTGAGGGGCACGACGCCTTGGAAAACATTCTCGCAACCTCGGTCTTCTACGAGGTCGCCGCCCTGCTGGTGCTGGGCGCCGCGGTGGGCCTGGTGGCGCTGCTGCTGCGCCAGCCGCTGATCGTCGGCCTGATCGCCGCCGGCATTCTGGCCGGCCCGGCGGCGCTCGGCATTGCCCGATCCGATGAATACATCACGCTGCTGTCGGAACTCGGCATCGCGGTGCTTCTGTTCCTGGTGGGGCTGAAACTCGACCTCAGTCTGGTCCGCAACCTGGGCCGTGTGGCGCTGGCAACCGGCCTCGGCCAGGTCGCCTTCACCGCCATCATCGGCTACGCGCTGTGCATTCTGCTGGGGCTTGGGGCGCTGGAGAGCGTGTATGTCGCGGTCGCGCTGACCTTCTCCAGCACCATCATCATCGTCAAGCTGCTATCCGACAAACGCGAGATCGACAGCCTGCACGGCCGCATCGCGCTCGGCTTCCTCATCGTGCAGGACATCTTCGTGGTGCTGGCCATGGTGGTGGTCTCGGCGATGGCGGCCGGGGCGGGGGAGGCCTCGGCCATGGCCGGGCTGGCGCGGGTGCTGGCCGGCGGCGTGGGGATGCTGGTGGCGGTCGGCCTCATCATCCGCTTCGTCGCCGGGCCGCTGACCGCGCGGCTGGCGCGCGCGCCGGAACTGCTGGCCGGCTTCGCCATCGGCTGGGCGGCGCTGCTGGCGGCGGTCGGCGATTATGTCGGGCTGGGCAAGGAGTTGGGCGGACTGCTTGCCGGCGTCGCCCTGGCCTCCACTCCGTACCGGGAGGCGATCGCGGCGCGGCTGTCGAGCCTGCGCGACTTCCTGCTGCTGTTCTTCTTCATCGCGCTCGGCTCGCGGCTCGACCTCGCCTCGATGGGGGAACAGGTGGGCGCGGCGCTGGCTCTGTCCGCCTTCGTGCTAATCGGCAATCCGCTGATCGTCGTGGCGATCATGGGCTATATGGGCTACCGGCGCCGCACCGGGCTGCTGGCCGGGCTGACGGTCGCGCAGATCAGCGAATTCTCGTTGATCTTCATGGCGATGGGCGTGGCGCTGGGCCATGTCGCGGAACCGGCGCTGGGGCTGGTGACGCTGGTCGGATTGGTGACCATCGCGCTGTCCACCTACATGATCACCCACTCGCACAAATTGGCGGCCTGGCTCGACGCGCCTTTGCGGGTCTTCGAGCGGGAGCATCCGTGGCGGGAAGCGCTGGAGGCCGGGGATGCGAGCGTGGCCGCGGAGAAGGCCGATGTCGTTCTGTTCGGCCTCGGCCGTTTCGGCTGCAACATCGCCCTGCACCTGCGCGCGCGGGGGCTGACGGTGCTCGGCGTGGATTTCGACCCGGAGGCGGTGCGCCAGTGGCACGAACAGGGCTTCGCCGCGCTGTATGGCGATGCCTCCGACCCCGAACTGATCGCGGCCCTGCCGCTGGAGGGCGCGCGCTGGGCCGTCTCCGCCATTCCCGCCCGCACCGGCGGGGTGACGCATGAGGATCACCGCCTGGCGCTGATAGACGCGCTGCGGGCGCAGCATTTCGCCGGTGGTATCGCGGTGACGGCGCATGCGGAGAAAGAGGCAGCTGCGCTGCGCCAGCGCGGCGCCGCCCTCGTGCTGCTGCCGTTCCGGGATGCGGCGGACCGGGCGGCGGAATTGCTGGCGGCGCCGCCCGCCGGCTGATCCGGCGGGCGGCCCAGGGTTCAGGGATTCAGGGGGCCTTGTGGATCGGGTCCACCCAGGCGACCGATTCCGGCTTCTCCGCCGGCTCGATATCCAGGTTCACCACCACCGCTTCATTGTCCGAGCGCACCAGCACGCACTCCAGCGTCTCATCCGTGCTGGCGTTGATTTCCTGGTGCGGGACGTAGGGCGGCACGAAGATGAAATCGCCGGGGCCGGCCTCAGCCACATATTCCAGCTTCTCCCCCCAGCGCATCCGGGCGCGACCCTTGAGGATGTAGATCACCGATTCCAGCGCGCCGTGGTGATGCGCGCCGGTCTTGGCATTGGCGTGGATATGCACCGTGCCGGCCCAGATCTTCTGCGCGCCGACGCGGGCGAAGTTGATCGCGGCGGCGCGGTTCATGCCGGGGGTCTGGGCGGTGTTGGTGTCCAGGCTGTCGCCCGGAATCACCCGCACGCCGGTATGCTTCCAGCCATCATCCGGCGGCGTTTCGTGCCCGTGGTCGTTTCCATGGTCGTGTCCGTCATGCGGCATCTGCGTTCTCCTCAATCAGCCCGTGCGCCGGAGGCGCGGACCAGCGGCAGCCACAGGTCGATCTCGGACTTCAGAAAATCCTCGAAGCGCTGCGGGGTCCAGCCGCGCATGGCGGGCGTGCCCATCTGGTCGAAGCGCTGGCCGATGGCAGGGTCGGACAGCGCCTGTTCGATCGCCGCGGCCATACGCGCCACGATCGGGGCGGGCGTGCCGGCGGGGGCGTAGATGCCATACCAGGAATAGGCCTTGTAATCGCCCAAGCCCACCTCCCGCGCCGTTGGCACATCGGGCACCTGCGGGCTGCGCTCATCGGTCGCGACGAAGATCAGCCGCGCCGAATCGGCCTGGTGGAAGGGCGCGAGGATGGAGGGGATGTCGCTGGTGAAGGCGATCTCGCCCTGCTGCAGCGCCAGGTAGGTCTGCCCCGGATTGCGATAGGGAATATGCTCCGCCGTCGCCCCGATGCGCGACAGGAAGGCGGAGGAGGCGATGTGGCCGGAGGTGCCGGCGCCGGCGCTGCCATAGGAATACTTGCCCGGATTGGCCCGCAGCAGCGCGATGAACTCCTGCGCCGTGCGCACGCCGAGCTTTGACGAGATCGCCATCCCGATCGGGATGAAGACCGTCGGCGCAATGGAGACGAAGTCCTTCAACGGGTCATAGGGCAGCCGGCTGTACAGCCCGATGGCAAGCGCCATGTTGGAGACGGTGGCCAGCAGGAAGGTCTCGCCATTCGGCTGCGCCTTGGCCACCAGATCGGCGCCCAGTGTGCCGCCGGCCCCGGGCCGGTTCTCGATCACCACCGTCTGGCCGAGAATCTCGGACAACTTCGGCGCCAGGACCCGGGTGGTGATGTCCGTTCCGCCGCCGGTGCCGAAGGGCACGACGATTCGGATGGGCCGGGTCGGCCAAGCCTGGCCGCTGCCTTGGGCCAGGGCGGGCAGCGATGTGGCGGCAAGCGGCAGCGCCAGGGTGGCGCGGCGGGTGATCGGTCGCATGGTGGGGGTCTCCGGTCTTCCCCCCGATCAAAGCGCGACTGGCCGCGGCTTGCACCCCCCCAACGCCAGAACGCGCCGCGATCGGCCTTAATAGGCCGGCGGGGGCGGCACCGGCAGGCCGGGGGTGTGCGGCCGGATCGTCAGCGCATCCTGCTCCGGCACGGCGATGCGGCCCGCGACTCGCGACCAGCCAGCGCCATCCAGACTCTTGCCTTCCTGGTACAGCCAGCCGGTGATCTGGCCCTGGGTGGTGAATCGCCGCGCCAGGCGATCCAGATCCGGGCCTGGGCCGAGTGCGGCAAGCTCCGCCATGCTCAGCCCCGGCAGCAGGTCGCCCCGGATGGTCACCACACGGAACAGCTGCATGCTGGGGAGGGCAGGGTGGGCGTGGGCAGGCAGGGCGGCGCCGGGCCGCCGGCGCTGAAACAGGCCGGGGAACAGCGCGGCGGCAACACGCTGCGTGGACATGGGCCGGGCCTCCTGCGTTAGACGCAAACCTGAACCGCGGATGTTGCGCGAACATGTCGCGCCCTGTTTCGCGCGCTTCGCCCGGTTTTGCCTGTGGATCAGGAGGATATCGGGGACGACCGGCGTTTCCGGTGCCCCGGCGCCGACGGCCCTGCATGGCATGGGGCGCGCGCCGGCCCATGCCGCGCTACAATGTGAACGAAACGGGAACTTGAGTCCGTACCCGCAAGGCCCGCGAAATGCAACCGTTGAAGTGCTTCGCACCCGTAGTAGCGACGGGGGTGTGGCAACACTACATCTTGTTGGTGTAGGACTGCGCGGGCATCCTGCGGGTGTCGGGGGAGTCGCTCCACGCGACGGAAGCCAGATTGGGGGTTGGTCGGTGTTTGATGCAGTTCAGCTTGAAGGCCACGGCCAAGTTCAGATCGATCGGTCCCGCGACGCGCTGCTGACCGATTTCGGCAAGGCGACGCTGGATGACCGCTACCTGCTGCCCGGCGAATCCTACCAGGACCTGTTTGCCCGCGTCGCCTCCGCCTATGGCGACGATGCGGCGCATGCCCAGCGGATCTACGACTACATCTCCCGGCTCTGGTTCATGCCGGCCACCCCGGTGCTGTCTAATGGCGGCACGACGCGCGGGCTGCCGATCTCCTGCTTCCTGAACGAAGCCTCCGACAGCCTCGATGGCATCGTCGGGCTGTGGAACGAGAATGTCTGGCTGGCGGCGAAGGGCGGGGGAATCGGGTCCTACTGGGGCAATCTGCGCGGGATCGGCGAGAAGGTCGGCCGCAACGGCAAGACCTCCGGCGTCATCCCCTTCATCCGGGTGATGGACAGCCTGACGCTGGCGATCAGCCAGGGTTCGCTGCGCCGCGGCTCGGCGGCCTGCTACCTGCCGGTGAACCATCCGGAGATCGAGGAGTTCCTCGAAATGCGCCGCCCGACCGGTGGCGACCCGAATCGCAAGGCGCTGAACCTGCATCACGGCGTGCTGCTGTCCGATGCCTTTATGCGCGCGGTGGAAGCGGATGAGGAATGGGCGCTGGTCTCGCCCAAGGACGGCGCGCTGATGCGGAAGGTCTCCGCGCGCTCCATCTGGATTCGAATCCTGACGGCGCGGATCGAGACCGGCGAGCCCTACATCATCTACTCCGACCACGTGAACCGCGCGCGGCCGGAACACCACAAGCTCTCGGGCCTTGAGGTGAAGACCTCGAACCTGTGCAGCGAGATTACCCTACCGACCGGCATCGACCAGCATGGCCAGGAACGCACCGCGGTGTGCTGCCTGTCCTCGCTGAACTGCGAGACCTGGTTCGAGTGGAAGGATCATCCGCGGTTCATCCCGGATGTGATGCGGTTCCTGGACAACGTGCTGCAGTCCTTTATCGACTCGGCACCGGATTCCATGGCGCGGGCGCGCTATTCTGCGATGCGGGAGCGGTCGGTGGGCCTCGGCGTGATGGGCTTCCACAGCTTCCTGCAGGCGCTGAACGTGCCCTTCGAAAGCGCCATCGCGAAGGTCTGGAACAAGCGGATGTTCAAGCACATCCGCGAACAGGCCGACCTGTCCAGCCGCATGCTGGCGGAAGAACGCGGACCCTGCCCGGATGCCGCAGAATACGGCTTCATGGAGCGCTTCTCGAACAAGATGGCGATCGCGCCGACGGCGAGCATCTCCATCATCTGCGGTGGCGCCTCGCCGGGCATCGAGCCGATTGCGGCCAATGTGTACAACCACAAGACGCTGTCCGGATCCTACATCGTCCGCAATATCCACCTGAAGAAGGTGCTGGCGAAGCATGGCCGGGACGATGACGACACCTGGACCAGCATCACCGTCACCAAGGGCAGCGTGCAGCACCTGGATTTCCTGACGGACCAGGAACGCGCCACCTTCAAGACGGCCTTTGAGCTGGACCAGCGCTGGGTGATCGAACACGCGGCGGATCGCACGCCGTTCATCTGCCAGTCGCAGTCGGTAAACGTTTTCTTGCCGGCGGACGTCCACAAGCGGGATCTTCACCAGATTCACATGACCGCGTGGAAAAAGGGCCTGAAGTCGCTTTATTACTGCCGCAGCCTGTCCATCCAGCGCGCCGATACCATCTCTGCCAAGGTGGTAGGCCAGTCCGACGTGATGACGCTGCACAAGGACGAGGAAGTCCGGAAGCTGGTGGCCGCCGCACCGCCATCCGAGAACGAAAATGACTACGAGGAATGCCTCGCGTGTCAGTGAGAAACCCGCAACACCCCGATCCCGCGCGCGTCGCTGCGCTCAAGGCGGCGCTGGAGCGTGATCTGGACCGCATGCTGGAATGGCGTGGCCCGGTGACGGAAGTCCGTCGCCTGGTGGCGGAGCTTGACCATCTCGATGCCCAGTTCCAGCGGGCCACCGCGCGCGCCGCCGGACCGGCGCGCGACCACATGGCCAATTGAACAATTTTACGGCGAGACACTTCATGCCCGATGACGCGATCCCCCGCGCAGAACTTCCCACCCGCTTCGACCTGCTGACGGCGAACCCGGTCTACAAGCCGTTTCGCTACCCCTGGGCCTATGAGGCCTGGCTGCAGCAGCAGCGCATCCATTGGCTGCCGGAGGAAGTGCCGCTCGCCGATGATGTGAAGGACTGGCAGAAGAACCTGACGCCGGGTGAGAAGAACCTGCTGACGCAGATCTTCCGCTTTTTCACCCAGGCGGATGTCGAAGTGAACAACTGCTACATGAAGCAGTATTCACAGGTCTTCAAGCCGACCGAAGTGCTGATGATGATGTCGGCGTTCTCGAACACCGAGACAATCCACATCGCCGCCTACAGCCATCTTCTCGATACCATCGGCATGCCGGAAACCGAGTACACGGCCTTCCTCAAATACAAGGAGATGAAGGACAAGTACGACTACATGCACAACTTCTCGGTCGACAACAAGACCGAGATCGCGAAGACGCTCGCCGCCTTCGGCGCCTTCACGGAGGGCCTGCAGCTATTCGCCTCCTTCGCCATCCTCATGAACTTCCCGCGCTTCAACAAGATGAAGGGCATGGGGCAGATCGTGTCCTGGTCGGTGCGCGATGAGACGCTGCACTGCCTGTCCGTGATCCGCCTGTTCCGCACCTTCGTGCAGGAAAATCCGGAGATCTGGACGGAGGAACTGAAGCGCGACCTGTACACGATCTGCTCCACCATCGTGGAGCATGAGGACGCCTTCATCGACCTCGCCTTCGAACTGGGCGGCGTGGAAGGCCTCGATGCGGCGCAGACCAAGCAGTACATCCGCTACATCGCGGATCGCCGACTGCAGCAGCTTGGCCTCGAATGCCTCTACAACATCGAGAAGAACCCGCTGCCCTGGCTCGATGAAATGCTGAACGCAATCGAGCACACCAACTTCTTCGAGAACCGGGCCACCGAATATTCCCGCGCCAGCACCGCCGGGTCCTGGGAAGAGGCCTTTGGCGACCAGACCTTTACTTCGGCGCAGCCGGAAGGGGAGATCGCCCTCCCGGCACGGTGATGCGCCGCGGCGTGGCTTCCGTTATGGACGCCGCGCCGCGCCCCGCCTATCTCACCCTCCATGTTGATAGCAATTCGCGTTTTCGCCCTGATGCTGATCCTGCTGCTCGGTGGGATTTGGACAGCCGCTTGGCTCGGCCGCGCGCCGGGTGAGGGGGTGGCGGATGCCTTCCTGCGCCGGATCGGCAGCTTCGTGGGCGCCGACATGCCGGCACCCTCCGCCGGTGGGGTGCAACTGCCGCAGGGCCTGGCGCTGGGCGGGCCGTTCAGCCTGGTGGACCAGACCGGCCGCGCGGTGACGGAGGCGGATTTTGCCGGCCGCAACCTGCTGGTCTATTTCGGCTTCACCTACTGCCCGGATGTCTGCCCGACCGAACTCGGCACCATCGCCGCCGCGATCGATGAGCTGGGCGAGCAGGGGGAGCAGGTGACCCCGATGCTCATCACCATCGACCCGGAACGTGATACGCCGGAGGCACTGGCCGACTATGTCTCCCGCTTCCATCCGCGTATGGTCGGGCTGACCGGTACTCCGGCGCAGATTGCCGCCGCCGCCCGTGCCTACCGCGTCTTCTATGCGAAGGTGGAGCGGCCGGAGATGTCGGCCTACCTGATGGACCACTCCTCCTTCATCTATTTGGTCGGGCCGGACGGCAAGGTGAGAACGCTGTTCCGCCCGGAATCGACACCAGAGGCGATTGCCCAGTCCGTACGGGCTTATTTGCGCGGCATCTGAACGTCTTCTTGGAGCCTTCCCAAAGCGGAGGGTTCCGGGCCACCTTAACACTGGCTATTGTCCTGTCGATGGCACCGGAATCCGGTGCCGAACTTTGGAGCCGCATTCTGCATGTCCGACGAGGAACGGGATCTATCGGGCCGCGATGCAGGTCGTGCACCGTCCAACCCGCCACGCCACACCAGGCGGCTTTCCGACAAGATCCTGATCGCCTTCCATCACGCCTGTGACCAGGGTGATTTCGAGGTGGCGGAGGAATTGCTGCGGATCCTGGAAATGATGCTGACCCGCCGCCCGGTCGCACCCGACGTCAACCGCCGCAAGAACATGGAAAGCCTGGTGGCGGCGCATGAGCGGCTGTGGCTGCTGCGCCACCCCGACTCGAACGAAAGCTAGAGCGCCAGGGCCTCGCCACCCCGCAGCACGGGCTCTGCCGCCGCACCCGGCCCGTGCAGCACCAGTCCCGGCAGGATTCGCGCCGGGCCGCGGCCGCCGCGCCGGCCAGAGATCAGCACCCGCTTCGCCGCCTCGCCCTGCCGCGGCCAGAGCGGCAGCAGCGCCAGGCTGCCACAGCCCGCACCCTGCAGGGCTACCAGCCCCTCCGCGAAGCGCGCGGCCGGCAGCACCAGGGTAAGGCTGCCGAGATGGGCCAGGCCATGGGCCAGGAATCCTGTCCAGTCAGGCAGTGCCACAGCCTCCGCATGGGTCGCCCCGGCGCGCAGCGACTCCGGCGGCCGCGTGCCGCTGGGCCAGTAGGGCGGGTTGGCGAAGGCGTGGTGCAGGCGGGGCAGAATGCGGCGCAGCGCCGGGTCCGCCACATCGCCCTCCGTCACCGTCACCTGCGCCGCCCATCCGTTGCGCGCCGCATTCTCCCGCGCCAGCGCCGCCAGCCCCGCATCGCGCTCCACCGCCAGGACCATCACGCCCGGCACGCGGGCCAGCAGGCAGAGGAAGACGGCGCCGCTGCCGCAACCGGCCTCCAGCACGGTCTGACCGGGCCGAGCCGGGATGGTGGCTGCCAGCAGCACCGCGTCATGCCCGGCACGCAGCCCCTGGCGTGGCTGGTGCAGCCGCACCTTGCCATCCAGCAGCCGATCCTCGGTGAGGTCAGCGCAGCCCATCCGTCTCCCCGGCCTCGGCCAGCACACGCCGAGCCTGGGCTTCCTGCTCCGAAGGCACCGCCAGGCGGCGCGGGAAGATGCCGATACCGCCCTCGATTGCGCTGATATGGCCATCCATCACCAGCGGCGCGCAGCCGGCATCGCGCAGCAGGGCCATCAGGAAGGACAGGCGGATCGGGTCCGTGGTGGCCAGCAGCACCCGCATCACGCGACCCCCTGAAGACGAAGAACCGGCCCCGGCCTTGCCGGATCGCGCATAGACCGCACCTGCACCAACAGGCGTCGGCCGCCAGCTTGCCCCGAGGGGGGGCGGTGGCTAAGTTGCCCGCCACTTGAACGAGGTCAATACCGCGTGGATCTGCCCGTCGCGCCCAGCGCCGAACAAGCTCCGGAGACCATCCGCGGTGAGGACGCCCTCGCCACGTTGACGGCCCTGGTGCAGCGCGACCTGGAAGCCTGCAACCGGCTGATCGTGGAACGGATGCAGAGCCCCGTGGCGCTGATCCCTCAGCTCGCCGCTCACATCGTGGCCGCCGGCGGCAAGCGGCTGCGCCCGTTGCTGACCCTGGCCGCCGCGAAGCTGGCCGGCTATCGCGTGGGCGAGCGCCATGTGGCGCTCGCCGCCTGTGTCGAGTTCATCCACACGGCGACGCTGCTGCACGACGATGTGGTGGATGAAAGCGCGCTGCGCCGCGGCCAGGCCAGCGCCAACGCGCTGTTCGGCAACAAGCCCAGCGTGCTGGTCGGCGACTTCCTGTTCGCCCGCGCCTTCCAGGTGATGGTCGAGGACGGCTCGCTGGAAGTGCTGCGAATCCTGGCCGAAGCCTCGGCCACCATCGCGGAAGGCGAGGTGCTGCAACTCATCACCCAGAACGATACGGCGACGACGGAGGCGCAGTATCTCGCCGTCATCGAGGGTAAGACCGCCGCACTGTTCGCCGCCGCAACCGAAGTCGGCGCCATCGTCGCGGAATGCGGTGCGGCGCGGCAGGCGGCGCTGCGCGCCTATGGCCACAATCTCGGCGTCGCCTTCCAGCTGATCGACGACGCGCTGGACTACAGCGCGGCGCAGGAAGCGCTGGGCAAGACGGTCGGCGACGATTTCCGCGAGGGCAAGATCACCCTGCCGGTGCTGCTCGCCTTCCAGCGTGGCGACATGGCTGAGCGCGACTTCTGGCGCCGGACGCTGGAGGAACGCGACCAGGCGGAGGACGACCTGCCGCACGCCATCGCCCTGATGCAGAAGCACGCCGCCTTCTCCGATACCGTCGGTCGTGCGCGGCACTACGGGCAGGCGGCACTGGATGCGCTGGAGCTGTTCCCGGATGGCGTCGAGCGCCGCGCCTTGGCCGGCATCGTCGAGTTCTGCATCAGCCGGGCACGCTGAAATCCCTCTCCCCCGGATCGGGGGAGAGGTTCGGAACCTCAGACCAGCGTCAGGCTTTCGCGGCGCAGCTGCACCGTCACCGCATCCAGCGCGCGCGCGGTGCGGTCCACCATCGCATCGACTTCCTCCGTCTTCATGATCAGCGGCGGGGAGAAGGCGATGGTGTCGTTCGCCAGGCCGCGCAGGATCACGCCCTCGGCCTCACCGGCCTTGGCGATACGCGGGCCGACCTTGGCGGAGGGCTCGAAGTTCTTGTGGTTGGCCTTGTCCGCCACCAGCTCGATCGCCGCCACCATGCCGATGCCGCGCACTTCGCCGACCAGCGGATGGCCCTCGAACCGCTCGCGCAGCAGCTTCTGCATGTAGCCGCCGACGGTCCTCACATGGTCCACGATGTTCAGCTCGTCGTAGATCTTCAGCGTCTCCAGCGCGACGGCGGCGGCGACGGGGTGCCCGGAATAGGTGAAGCCATGGCCCCAGGTGCCGATGGTGGCGGAGCCATCCGCCAGGCCCTGGAAGATCTTGTCGTTGATGATGATGGCGGAGATCGGCAGGAAGGATGCCGACAGCGCCTTGGCGCAGGTGATGATGTCCGGCGTGATGTTATAGGTCTGGCAGCCCCAGTAGTTGCCCGTGCGCCCAAAGCCGCAGATCACCTCATCGGCCACGAACAGCACATCGTACTTGCGCAGGACGGCCTGGATCTTCTCGAAATAGGTGGCGGGCGGCAGCATCACGCCGCCGGCGCCCATCACCGGCTCGGCGAAGAAGGCGGCGACCGTCTCCGGCCCCTCGCGCAGGATGGTTTCCTCCAGCTCGGTGGCCAGACGGGTGGCGAAATCCTCCTCCGACTCGCCGGGCTTCGCGCCGTGGTAGTGGTGCGGCGTCGAGACATGAATGATGCCGGCGATCGGCAGGTCGAACATCTTGTGGTTGGCCGGCAGGCCGGTCAGCGACCCGCTGGCGATAGTGATGCCGTGATAGGCCTTGAGGCGCGAGATGATCTTCTTCTTCTCGGGCCGTCCGATGGCGTTGTTGTAGTACCAGACCATCTTGATGGCGGTGTCGTTGGCCTCGGAGCCGCTGTTCGCATAGAACACCTTGCCCATGGGGCAGGGTGCACGCTCGATCAGCATCTCGGACAGGTCGATCAGCGGCTCATGCGATTTGGCGCCGAAGGCGTGGTAGAAGGGCAGCTTCAGCATCTGCTGATGCGCCACATCGGCCAGGCGCTTGCTGTCGAAGCCCAGCGCCGCGCACCACAGGCCGGCCACGCCCTCGATGTATTCCTTGCCCTGGTCGTCCCACACCCGCACGCCCTCGCCCCGCGTGATCACCAGCGGGCCGTTCACGGCATGGGCGCGGTGGTCCGTGTAGGGGTGGAGCACATTCGCGATGTCGCGGGCGGCGTTCGAATTGCGGGCCGCATTGGCGGGGGGCGTCATGGCGCTCGATATTCCTTGAGCAGGAGGTGGTCGTCGGCGGGAAGCCTAGACCCTTTTCAGCCGAGTGGAAGCGGCAGGATGGACCTCGCGGCATTGCCGGTTGCCGCACGCGGCCGCGGGCGGCAGATTGCCGTGATTGGAGACCCCGACACATGACCGAGATCAAGCCGCATTCGTCCCATTGGGGCGCCTTCCAGGCGGTGGTGGAGGGCGGCCGGCTGGTCGAGGCGCGGCCCTTCGCGCGGGACCCGTTCCCGGGCTCGCTGCTCGCCTCGATGCCGGATGCGGTGCATGGCGCCGCGCGGATCGACCGGCCCTATATCCGCGCCGGCTGGCTGCGCGGCGAACGGCGCGGCGCCTCCCGCGGCGGCGACACTTTCATCCCCGTAAGTTGGGACGAGGCAATCCGCCGCGTTGCGGAGGAAACCGCGCGGGTTCGTGAGGAACATGGCGCGCCGTCCATCCTCGGCGGGTCCTATGGCTGGTCCTCCGCCGGGCGCTACCACCATGCGCGGACGCAGCTGCACCGCTTTCTCGGCCTGGGCGGCGGCTTCACCAGCCAGGTGACCAATTATTCCTACGGCGCCGGCATGACGCTGATGCCGCATATCCTGGGCACCAACGAGGTGATCCAGGGCCGCATCACCGATTGGCGCAGCATCGCCGGCCACACGAAGCTGATGCTGTGCCTCGGCGGGTTGCCGCGGAAGAACGGGCTGGTGACGGCGGGCGGCGGCGGCGCGCATGAATACCTGCCGCTGATGCGCCAGGCGGCGGAAGCCGGCGTGCGCTTCGTCAACATCTCGCCGTTCCGCGGCGATACTGAGGATTTCCTCAACGCCGAATGGGTGCCGATCCGTCCCAACACGGATGCGGCGCTGATCTTCGGCATGGCGCATGTGCTGCTGGAAGGCGGGCTGCAGGACAGCGCCTTCCTGGACCGCTGCACGGTGGGCTTCGAGCGGTTCCGGGATTACGTGCAGGGCGCCACGGATGGCACGCCGAAAACCCCCGAATGGGCCGCCGCCATCACCGAGGTGCCCGTCGAGACCATCCGCCGCCTGGCGCTGGAGGCGGCCGGCGCGCCCACCATGTGCACCGCAACCTGGTCCATCCAGCGCGCCGAGCATGGTGAGCAGCCCTGGTGGGCGCTGATCGCCTTCGCGGCGATGCTGGGCGGCATCGGCAAGCCGGGGCAGGGGATCGCCTTCGGCTATGGCAGCATCAACGGCATGGGCACGCCGCGCATCGACCTGCCCAGCGTCTCCGGCCCCTCCGTCCGCAACCCCTGCGGCGCCTATATCCCGGTCTCGCGGGTGACGGAGCTGCTGGAGCGGCCGGGTGAGATCCTGCAATACAATGGCCGCGACCTGCTGCTGCCGGATATCCGGATGATCTGGTGGGCCGGCGGCAACCCCTTCCATCACCACCAGGACCTGGGCCGGCTGCTGCGCGGCTGGAACCGGGCGGATACGGTGGTGGTTCAGGAACCGTGGTGGACCTCCGTCGCGCGCCACGCCGATATCGTGCTGCCGGCGACGACGACGCTGGAGCGCAACGATATCGGCAGCTCCTCCCGCGATCGCTTCGTCACCGCCATGCACCAGGCAATCGCGCCGGTGGGCCTGGCGCGCAACGATGTGGACATCCTGGCCGACCTCGCGGACGCCGCAGGCTTTCGCGCCGCCTTCACCGAACAGCGGGACGAAAGCGCCTGGCTGCAGCACATGTATGGCCGCTGGCGCCAGGCCTGCGCCAAGCAGGGCATCGAGGTGCCGGATTTCGACACCTTCTGGGCCGCCGGCCATGTCGAGATTCCGCCCCCCGAGCAGGACTACGTCCAGTTCGCTGATTTCGCCGCGGACCCGGAGGCGAATCCGCTGGATACGCCCACCGGCAAGGTCGAGATCTTCTCCGAAACCATCGCCAGCTTCGGCTATGCGGAAACGCCGGGCCACCCGGTCTGGCATGAGCCGACCGAGTATCTCGGCAGCAAGATGGCCGAGAAATTCCCGCTGCACATGCTGTCTTTCCAGCCCTCCACCCGCCTGCATGGTCAGCTCGACAGCGGGCGCGTGGCGGCCGCCGACAAGATCCAGGGGCGGGAGAAGCTGCGCATGAACCCGGCCGATGCCGCGGCGCGTGGCCTGGCGGATGGCCAGGTGATCCGCGTGTTCAACGACCGCGGCGCGGTGGCAGCGGGACTTCTGGTGACGCCGGATATCCGCCCCGGCGTGGTGGCGATGGCCACCGGCGCCTGGTGGAACCCCGAGCGCCCCGGCGCCACGGACAGCGCCTGCGTTCATGGCAATGCGAATGTCCTGACGCAGGATATCGGCACCTCGCGGCTCGGCCAGGGCTCTGCCGCACAATCCTGCCTGGTGGAGATCGAGGCCTGGCGGGGCGAGCTGCCGCCCGTCACGGTGCACGCCCCGCCGCCAGGTGCCTGCGCCGTCCCGTAGCGGGGCGGCGCAGGCCGGCTTCATCAGGTCCCGATGATGCCGCCGTCGTCCTTGGTGATCACCAGCGTCACCGAGAGCGGCACGCCGCTGGCATTCGGGAAGCTGCTGTTCGGCTTGCCCGCCGCCCAATCCGCCGGGGTGGTGGTGGCGCCCGGGTGCTGGACATTGACGAACATGGTCCGCTGGTCCGGCGTGGTGATCACGCCGGTGATCTCCTGCCCGTGCGGGCCGGTCAGGAAGCGCCGCGTCTCGCCGGTGACCGGGTTGGCGCAGAGCATCTGGTTGTTGCCGAAGGGCGCCAGGTCGCCACGCAGCTGCGCGCTCTCGCCGATATCCGTCTGGATCCACAGCCGGCTGTCGGCGTCGAACCACAGGCCATCCGGGCAGGCGAACATGTTGTCCGCATTCACCGTGGCATTGCCGGCGATGCGGCTGTCGCCCTCGGGGCCTGCGATCAGGAACAGGTCCCAGGCGAAGCGCGTCGCGGCGTGGTCGTCATTCGCCTCGCGCCAGCGGATGATCTGGCCGAACTGGTTGCGCGCGCGCGGGTTCGCGGCATCCACCTGCTCGGCGGTGCGGCGCGTGTTGTTGGTCAGGGTGAAATAGACGCGGCCATCACGAGGGTCTACCGCGCCCCATTCCGGGCGGTCCATCTTGGTGGCACCCACCGCATCGGCGGCGAGGCGGGTGTTCACCAGAACCTCGCCCTGGTCGGCAAAGCCATTGGCGGCGGTCAGCGGCCCCTGGCCCTGGACCAGCGGCAGCCATTCGCCGCTGCCATCGGCATTGAACTTGGCGACATAGAGAGTGCCCTCATCCAGCAGGCTGCCATTCGCCGTGGCGCGGTTGAACGGGCGGGCGGAGACGAATTTGTAGATGTATTCATTGACCGCGTCGTCGCCCGCATAGCCGACAACCGGGCGGCCTTCCCGCGCCGGGCCGAACACCACGCCCTCATGTGCGAAGCGGCCGAAGGTGGTGCGCTTCACCGGCGCGCTGTCCGGGTTGAAGGGGTCGATCTCGACCACCCAGCCGAAGGCATTGACCTCGTTGCGGTAATCCTGCGTGGCGTCAGCCCCGGTGGAGGAGACGTTGAAGCGCGCGAATTCATCGCCGCCGCCGCGCACCTGGTCCCAGTTGTAGCGGGCCTGGCCGGTCGGCACACCGTAGCGGGCATGTTCGCGCGGCAGGTTGGGCTTCTGGTCCTGCTGGTCTTCGTTGCGGAAGTAGCCGGCCCAATTCTCCTCCGCCGCGAGGTAGGTGTTCCAGGGCGTCACGCCATGCGCGCAGTTGTTCAGCGTGCCGCGCACGCGGGTGCCGTCCGGGCTGTACTTCGTGCGGAGCAGCGCATGGCCGCGGACCGGGCCGGCGATTTCCATCGGCGTCGCGCCGGTGATGCGGCGGTTGCGCGGGTCGGCCTTCACCGCCCACTTGCCGTCCGCGCCCTTTGCGATGCGCACGACGGAGACGCCATGGGCGTTGATCTCCTTCATCGCCTCATCCGCATCGCGCGCGCGATCGACCAGCGGCATGCGGCCGCTGTTGATGGACATCCCGGCGGCGCGGGCATGCATGAAGCGCGGCTCGACATATTCGTGGTTCAGCACCAGGAAGCCATCGGTGCTGCTGCCCTGGTCCGGCTCGCGGCCCTCGATCGGGAAGAAATGCATGCCGTCATGATGCGCGCCGACGGCGGCACCCTGCTCGGCGGCCGTCATCTCGCCCAGGGTCTTGCCGGCCGGCTGGCCGCTGAGCGGCGTGCCCTGCGGGATGATGGTCTGGACCGAATAGCCTTCCGGCACCACGACGGTGTTATTCGGGCTGACCGGCACCGGCTTGAAGCCGATCACCGGACCCTGCGCGGCGGCGGCCGCGCCCTGGGCCAGCGCCGGGCGGGCGGCGCCGGCGCCGATGAAGCCGGTGAGCGCGGCGCCAAGGCTGCCCATCAGCAGGCCGCGGCGGCCAAGGCGGGCCTGGGCGACATCATTGAAATGCGTGTTGGCGGAGGTGTTGGAAGGCACCTCATCGCCCGCCTCGAGGTCGTAGGGGAGGTGGCGGAGATCGTCCGGCATGATGGCGCATCCTGGCGGTTGCTAGATGCGCCCTTCCTAATCGACCTCCGCAACAGTCATCCTTCAGTTGCGTGACGGAACCATGACGGTCACGCCGTCCTACTGAACCGTGATGCCCTTGGCCCGCACCACCTCGCTCCACCGCGTCAGGTCGCTTTGCATCACCGCGGCCAGCGCCGCGCCGTCGCCGCCCACGGGCGTCGCGCCCTGCTGCACGAAGCGGGCGCGCACTTCCGGATTGGCCAGCACCTTGTCCACCTCGCCGCGGATCTGCGCGACCAGCGCCGGGTCCATCCCGCGCGGGCCGAGCAGCCCGTACCAGAAGGAATAGGTGAAATCGAAGCCGAGTTCCTTCGCCGTCGGCACATCCGGCAGCGCCGGAATCCGCCCACCCGTGGTGCCGATCGCGATCGCGCGCGCCCTGCCATCCCGCACGGCGCCGAGCACGGTGGGCGGCGCCGCGATCAGCAGGCCGACGCGCCCGGCCATCAGATCCAGAAAGGCCGGGCCCATGCCGCGATAGGGCACATGGGTCAGGCGGATGCCGGAAATATCCTGCAGGTATTCGGTGTAGAGATGCGGGGAGGAGCCGGAGCCCATCGAGCCGTAGAAATTCGCATCCGCCGCCTGGCCCCGCGCGGCCTCGACATAGTCGCGCAGGCTGCGGACGGGGGAATTGCCGGGCACGACGAAGACGGTCGGGTAGTCCACCATCAGCGAGATCGGCGTGAAATCGGTCTGCACATCGAAGCCGAGGTTCGGATACAGCGGCGGTGCGGTGGCCAGCGAATTGTCGGTCAGCAGCAGCGTCGTGCCGTCATTGGCCGAGCGCACCACATTGGTCCAGCCGATGATGCCGCCGCCGCCGGAGCGGTTGTCCACCGTGAAATTGCCACCGGTCTGCTCACCCAGGCGCTGTGCCAGAAGCCGGGCGACGAAATCGCTGGTGCCGCCGGGCGGGTAGGTCACCAGGATGCGGACCTGGCGGTTGCCCGGCCAGGCGGCGGGCTGTGCGAGGGCAGGGGCCACGGCCAGCAGCGCGGCGGCGGCACCCAGCAGGATACGGCGAAGCATGGGGGTTCTCTCCTTGGCAGGTTGGGCCGTTTGCGGCCCAGGTTTTGGTCTTGGTTTCGGCGCCGGGCGTCGGATGGTGCAGAGCCAGCACATCAGGGGCGCAGCCTTTCGGTCGCCAGACGCGCGCCATCCGCCATGCTCCGCAGCTTCGCCCACACCACATCGGACGAGACGCGGCCCCGGCCGGCGGCGGTGTCGAAGCCACAATCGGTGCCGGCCAGCAGGCGGCGCGCATCGCCCAGGCTGTCCGCGATCCGCTCCAGCCGTTCCGCCACCACTTCCGGGTGCTCGACGAAATTGGTCAGCGTGTCGATGACGCCGGCGACGAGGATCTGGTCCTCGGCCAGCGGGTGCTTGCGGAACAGCCGGTGTTCATGCGCGTGGCGCGGATTGGCGAAGGGCAGCACGAAGCCGCCCACCTTGGCGTGCAGGATGGTGGGCAGGATATCGGCCAGCGGCACATCGGCATCGTGCGGGCCTTCGTAATTGCCCCAGCAGACATGCAGCCGGATGCGGTCCTTCGGCAGACCTTCGATGGCGCGGTTGATGGCGGTGATCACACGCTCACAGAAGCCGATGAAATCGGACAGCGGGCGGTCCTGGTAGGAGGCGTGGCGTTCCAGCGCCAGGTCCGGACAATCAAGCTGCAGGATGAAGCCGGCATCGAGGATCGCCTGGTATTCGCGGCGCAGCGCCGTGGCCAGCGCCGCGAGATAGGCTTCCTCGGTGTCGTAATGCTTGTTCTGCACCACGGCCGCGACGATGCCGGGCGATGGCGCGGCGAGAAAAGCTTCCCGGTACTGCCCCTTGGCGGGCGCCAGGGCGCGCGCGAATTCGGCGCATTCGGCGCCCATCGCGGCGTCGCCGATATAGCTGACGTCACCCACAGCGGCGGGCAGGTTCGACGTCATGCTCGCCGTCTCCTTGCCCGCATTGGCGGCCTGGAGGTCGGCCTTGAATTCCGGATAGGCGTCGATGTCCTGCCAGCCGCCGCGCAGGCTTTCGCCGCCCAGGCCGGTCAGCCGGTCGCGCAGATACAGCACGAAGGATTCGCGGCCCTGTTCGCCATTATTGGGAATGTCGATGCCGGCGGCGATCTGCTTCGGCACGATGGCAGATACCGCCGCCTGCGCCGCGGCTTCCAGCTCCGCCGCATCGACGGCCTCGCCCCGGGCGCGGCGGGCATGCAGGCGGGTCAGGGCGCGCGGGCGCGGCAGGCTGCCGGTATGGGTTGTCAGGATGCGGTCGGCACCGATGGCCATGATTTTTCCCCCGATTTGGGAAAGACTACCGCCGCAGCCCGTCCGCCACCAGGGTGCAGCCCGCGACCGCCACCAGGATGGCAAGCCCCGGCCAGACCGCGACCCAGGGCGCGCTGAACACCAGATCCTGCGCATTCGCCAGCATGTTGCCCCAGCTCGCCGCGGGGGGCGCGATGCCGAGGCCGAGGAAACTCAGCGTGCTTTCGGCCAGGATGGCGCCCGCCACGGTCAGCGCCGCGGCAATGGCGATCGGCCCGGCGATGTTCGGCAGCACATGCCGCAGCAGCACCCGCCCTTCCGAGGCCCCGAGTCCGCGCGCCGCCCGCACATAATCCCGCGCCAGCACGGACAGCGCCGCCGCGCGGGCCAGCCGCGCCACGCCAACCCAGCCGAAGACGGACAGGATCACGACGATGCGGATGATGTCGGACGCGGCCTCCCCCCGCGGCAGCCCGATCCGCCCGGTATCGGCCGCCGCCAGCACCACCAGCACGGGCAAGGCCGGCAGCGCCAGCATGCCATCCGCCAGCCGCATCAGCAGCGCATCCACCACACCGCCGCGCCAGGCCGCCAGCAGCCCGATTCCGGTGCCGATCACCGTCGCCGCCACCGCCGTCGCCACCCCCACGGCCAGCGAAACCCGCGCGCCCTCCAGCAGCCGCAGCAGCACGTCCCGCCCGAGATCATCGGTGCCGAGCGGGTTGGTGGTGGAGGAGGGGGCGAAGCGGTTGAACAGGTCCGGCGCAAAGGGATCGAGGCCGAGCCACGCCGCGATCCACGGCGCTGCAAGACCGCTAGTCGCCAACAGGCCGAGCAGGAGAAGGCCGAAGCGGAGCCTCATGCTTGCTTCCCCCTCTCCCCCTCGGAGGGGGGGAGGGTTGGGGTGGGGGGGCAGAGCCGAATCGACGCACCTGCACCGACCCCCCACCCCGACCCTTCACCCTGATAGGGGGGAGGGAGAAGCACGGCGCCCGCCCTCATGCCAGCCGCGGGTCCAGCGCCCTCTGCCCGAGATCGGCCGCCAGCGTCGCCAGCATCGTCACCAGCGCCACCAGCAGCAGTGCCACCAGCGCCAGATTCGTGTCGTTGCCCATCACCGCATCATAGATCAGCTTGCCCATGCCAGGCCGGGCGAACAGGGTCTCCGTGATCAGCGCGCCGCCTACCAGGCTGCCGGCATCCAGCGCCGCCACCTGCAACACCGGCACCGCGGCGTTGGGCGCGGCGTGGCGCAGCAGCAGGCGCATCTCCCCCACGCCACGGGCGCGGGCCGCGGTGATCCAGGGCGCGCGCAGCACCTGCGTCAATTCCGCCGCGCTGTGGCGGGCATAGGCGGCGAGGTTGGCCATCGCCAGCGTCGCCACCGGCAGCACCAGGAAGCGCACCGCCTCCCACCCCCCTTCCTCCGCGGACCCGCCGGCCGGCAGCCAGCCGAGGGTCACGGCGAAGACGATGATCAGCAGGATGCCGAGCCAGAAACTCGGCGCGGATTGCCCGAGGATGGCGATGGTATCCGCAACCGGCGCGAAGCGCGGCCGCATCGCCGCCAGCGCGCCGAGCAAAAGGCCAATCAGCGCCGAGACCGCCACCGCCGCGCCCAGCAGCACCAAAGTGGAGACCAGCGCCGGCCCGATGATCTGTGCCACCGGCTGCGCGAAAAGCCGCGAATAGCCGAACTCCCCGCGCAGCAGCGCCGCGGCCCAGGCGAAATACCGGGTGAGCAAGGGCTGATCCAGGCCATGCAACGCGCGCAGCCGCGCCGCATCCTCGGCCGTCAGCCGCGGGTCGCCGGCCAAGGCCAGGTCGATCGGGTCGCCCGGCATCAGGCCGATCAGCAGGAACATCGCCAGCGACAGCAGCGCCAGCGTCACCGCGATCTGCACCAGCCTTCCCGCCAGCAGGCGGATCATGCCGCGCGCCTCACCGCGCCACCCGCCACTGCTCCACCCAGTTGGAGGAGGGCGTCAGATGCCCGGTCGGCCGCACCCCCTCCAGCCACAGCGGCCAGACATGCGCGTCGGAGCGGAACCACAGCGGGATCGCCGGCAGTTCCTCCGCATAGATCGCCTGCAGCCGGTGCCACAGGGCGCGCCGGCGCTCGCGGTCCAGCTCGATCGGTAGGGTTTCCAGCAGCGCGTCCATCTCCGTGTTGCGGAAGCCGGTGTAGTTCTGGCCGGACCAATTGCGCTCGGCGGTGGGGATTTCGTCCGAATGGAGCGTGCTGCGGGGCACATTCTCCGGGCTGCTGATCCAGGCGAACAGCGCCGCGCCGGTGAAGCGGCGGCGGGAGACGGTTTCGCCGAAGAAGACGCGCGGCGGCTCGTTGCGAATGCGCGCCTCGATCCCCGCCTGGCGCCACATGCCCTGGAGTACCTGCTGCACCTGCTCGCGAGACCGGTTGCCGGCGGTGGTCATCAGCTCCAGCGTCAGGCGGTCCCCGGCGGCATTGCGGCGGATGCCGTCCGGGCCTGGGGTCCAGCCGGCCTCCGTAAGAAGGGCGCCCGCGCGGGCCGGGTCGAAGGGCCACTGGCGCACCGCATCGTCATGCATGCCATCCAGCGGGTTGACCGTGGTGTGGGCGACGGGCTGCCGGTTCTCGTACAGCCGGGCGACGATCTGGGCGCGGTCGGTGGCCAGGATCAGTGCCTGGCGGACGCGGCGATCGGCCAGGATCGGATTGTCCAGCATCAGGTCGAGATGTTCGTAGACCAGGCCGGGCTTGTATTCGACGCGGAAGCGGCCGCGCGCGCGGCGTTCCAACGCGGTCACCTGTTCCAGCGGCAGGCCAAGCTCGCCCGCCACCATGTCGAGCTGGCCGGCCAGCAACTGCGCCTCCAGTGCCGCGGTGTTCTCGATGGTGCGGATGGCGATGCGGCGGAAGGCGGGCGCCGGGCCGGACCAATGGGCGTTGCGCTCCAGCGTCACGCCGCTGCCGGGCGTGGTGGCGGTGACCCGGTAGGGGCCGTTCCACAGGCCGGGATTGGTAGGCTCCGTCTCATAGGCGCTGCGCGTGCGGTAGGTGCGGGGCTCGGCTTCCCAGCGGGCGCGCTCGATATGGCTGGGCAGCGGCACCCAATCGCCGGAGGCGCCGTATTCGAAGGTGACCTGGTCGAAGCGCAGCGTGATGCGGCGGGGCGATTCGACAATCGCCTCATAGGCCCGCCGATAGAATTCGCTGGCGCCGAAGCCGGTGGAGAAATCCCGCCCGGCCTGCCAGGCGAACAGCAGATCCTCCGCCGTCACCGGCGTGCCATCGCCCCAGGCCCAGCCCTCGCGCAATTCCCAGGTCACGCGGATGCCGGCCTTGCCATCCGGCGTCTGTTCGCGGACGGCCAGGCCATTCTCCAGCGTCGGCACGGTGACGCAGCCGAGGCAGGTGAGGTTCCAATCCGGGTCGCGTGCCGTCAGGGGGCGACGGGTGAAGCCGGCGATGTAGGATTTCGCCGCCATGGATTCGATGTTGGGGTGGAAGGTCGCCGGGTATTGCGTGATGCCGATGGTCAGGCTGTCCCGCGCCGGCTGCCCCATGGCGGGGGTGACGACGGCGAGCAGGATGAGGGTCAGCCAGCGGGCGGCCATTGGCGGGCTCCATGCCAGACAGCGAGTATGGCGATACGGTCAGGATGGGCACGGTAGATCAAGCTATAAGGTGTTGGCGGCAGCGCAATGATTCGGCGTGCGCCGCCATGTGTACGGCCGGCCTGCGGGAAGCGGACCAGCAGTTCCGCTCTGTGCATCAACCCAGCGACCAGCGCATCGGCCGCAGCGGGATTGTCCTGCGCGATGTGGTCACGTGCCTCGCGCAGGTGGCGCAGGGCCACCGGCATCCAGATCAGCTTCACCGGCTGGCGTGACGGGCTCGAATATCAGCGGCCCAGGCGTGCATCTCCTGCATCACCTCCTCATGCGGCACGCCGAGGCCGGCTTCGCTCTCCGCCTCGGCCTGTGCCAACTCGGCTTCAAGCGCAGCCTGATCTGCCACCCGATCCCGGATGGCGCTGGCGGCCAGCATTTCGGGCGTGGATTGGCAGGCGCTGGCAGCAGCCTGAAGCGCGGCCGCCACCTCGTCCGGCAAATCGACACTGATCCGCACCATCCGCCTGCCTCCGTTCGTGTCGCTTCTCTACTCGCTGCCATCCTTCGGCTTCGCGTCGGCGATCGAGGCGATGCCGCCATGCGCGCCGGACCAGCCCACCGGATCCTCCAGGAACTTCCGCACTTCCTTCAGCGCAGCTTCCGAGAAGTAGGGGCGTTCGCGGCAGACTTCCAGCACATCCCACCAGGTACACAGGTGGTGCAGGTTCAGGCCCATGGCCTTCATCTGCTCGAAGCTGCCCGGGAAGACGCCGTAGTAGAACACCACGAAGGTATGGTCGCAGATGGTGCCAGCCTCGCGCAGCGCGTTGGCGAATCGGATCTTGCTGGCACCGTCGGTGGTCAGGTCTTCCACCAGCAAGGTGCGTTGGCCGACCGGGACCTCGCCCTCGATCTGCGCATTGCGGCCGAAACCCTTCGGCTTCTTCCGCACATAGGCCATCGGCGCCATCATGCGGTCGGCGATCCAGGCGCCGAAGGGAATGCCGGCGGTCTCGCCACCCACCACCACATCGATGGATTCATAGCCGATATGCCGGCCGATCTTCTCCACCGCCAGGTCGCAGATGCGGTTGCGGGCGCGGGGGAAGGAGATGATCTTGCGGCAGTCGATATAGACCGGGCTCTTCCAGCCCGAAGTGAAGGTATAGGGCTCCTCCGGCCGGAAATTCACCGCCTTGATCTCCAGCAGGATCCGCGCGGTGGTGAGAGCGGCGTCGCGGTCCCAGTCGGAGGCGTGCGGGATGGCCATTGATTCAGTTTCCTCTGCGCGGGCGATCGCCCGTTGGTAGCCCTGCCGCGCGGCTGCGTCCATGACGGCTGAGGTCTGGGTGCTGGCCGACCCGCGCGCCGGGACGGCGGCGCAGGCGCTGGGTATCGCCGAGCGGCTGCCGGTGCCGCACCGGGTTGTGGCGCTGGAATGGGGCGCGCTGGGGCGGGTGCCGTTTCCGTTCCCGACCCTGGCCGGGCTGAGCCCCGCCGCGCGGGCTGGCTTCGTGCCGCCCTGGCCGCGGCTGGTGATCTCGGCCGGGCGGCGGGCCGGGCCGGTGGCGCGCTGGCTTGGCGCGCGCGGCGCCCGCACCGTGAACTGCATGCGTGCCTTCGGCCGCTTCGATCTTTCCGTCATCGGCCGCCACGATGCGCCGCGCGTGGCGCCGGATGTGCTGCCGATTCTCGGCGCCGCGCATCGGGTGACGCCGGCCAGGCTGGCGGCCGCGCGCGAAGAATGGGCGGCGCTGGCGGCGTTGCCGGGGCCACGCGTCGCGTTGCTGCTCGGCGGGCCGGTGCGGGGGGAGGGGCTGGACCCCGCACGCGCCGCAGCACTCGGCGCGCAGGTGGCGGGCCTTGGCGGCAGCGTCCTGGCCAGCGCCAGCCGCCGCACCGGCGCGGACGCGACCGATGCCCTGGCGCAGGCGCTGACCACGGTCCCGCACCGCCTGCATCGTTGGGGGGACACTGGCAAGAATCCCTATCTCGGCTTCCTGGCCTGGGCGGATCTGGTGGTGGTCAGCGGCGACAGCGTCTCCATGCTGTCGGAGGCGCTGATGACCGCCGCGCCCGTCTTCGTGGCCCCGCTGGGCGATGAAGGTCCGCGCCACCGCGCGCTGCATGCAAGCCTGTACGCCGCCGGCCAGGCCCGGCCGCTGGCGCAAGCCCCGGCGCCGTTCGACCGCCCCGCGCTGGACGAGGTCGGCCGCGCGGCGGCCGAAATCCTGGCGCGCGGCTGGCTGTGAGGCGGAACCGGACGGGGCGCGGCGGCGAAGCCGCGGATATGAGCATCACCTTGCCAACCCCCTTTGCCTGGCCCTGGCGTGACCGTGCCGGCCGATTCTCCTGGCTCCGCGCCTGCGTCCTGGCCGCCGCCCTGTCCCCCGGCCTGGTGCTGCTGGCGCTGCTGGCGGCCGGCGAATTGGGCGCCGAGCCGTGGAAGGCGGCAGCGCGGGAGGCCGGGACCCATGCCATGCGGCTGCTGCTGGTCAGCCTGGCCGTGACGCCGCTGCGCTACCTCGCCGATTGGCCGAAGGTGGTGACGCTGCGGCGGATGCTGGGGCTGGTGGCGCTCGGCTACGCGCTGCTGCACCTGGCGCTGTACACCGGCCACATGGCCTGGGACCTGGCCGATGTGGCCAGCGAGATCGTGCTGCGCTTCTACCTGACGCTGGGATTCGGCGTGCTGCTGGGGCTTGCGGTGCTGGGCTGGACCTCCACCGATGGCTGGCAGCGGCGGCTTGGGCGGCGATGGAAGCGGCTGCACAAGGGCGTCTATCTGCTGGCGGCGCTCGGGATTTTTCACGCCTTCCTGCAGGCCAAGTCGCGCGCCGATTCGGCGGTGGTGCTGGCCGGCGTCTTCCTGTGGCTGATGGGTTGGCGGCTGCTGCCGGGCTGGGCGCGAGCGCATGGGCTGGCGCTGGCCGGGTTGGCGGTGGTGGCGGCGCTGGCCGCGGCCGGGCTGGAATGGGGCTGGTACGCAGCCACCACCAATCTGCCCGCTGCGCGCATCCTGGCGGCGAACCTTGATCCTGGCGCTGGGCTGCGGCCGGCGCAGGGCGTGCTGGTGGCCGGTTTGGTAGTGGCCGTACTGACGGCTGCGCGGCGCCGCCTCGCCTGAGCCGGGGCTAGACGTTCGATTTGCGTGCTGGATGCCGGGAGGGGCAACGTGACCCCTGCTGCGTGGTAGCGGCTGAAGCAGGAGGGCCGATGCTCAACATCCGCAAGTTGCAGACCATCCGCGAGGAGGTGCGCTCCGAACTCGGGACGGAGGGTGAGCGGCCGGTGATCCGCGCCGTTGGCCTCGCGGTAATCCAGAACCCGTTTGCCGGCCGCTTCGCCGAAGACCTGTCGCCGCTGTGGGAGTTCGGCGCCACCCTGGCCGTACGGCTGATGCCCGACCTGGTGCAGATGCTGGCCGGCTCCGCGGTGTCCTACGGCAAAGGGGCAGTGGTCGGCGTGGCCGGGGAGATGGAGCATGGTGGCGCCTGTATCCATCCCCGCCTCGGCAAGCCGATGCGCGCCGCCATCGGGGGCGGCGCGGCGGTCATCCCTTCCAACGTGAAGGTTGCCGCCGCCGGCACGCCGCTCGACCTGCCGCTGGGGCACAAGGACGATCCCTGGTCCTTCGCGCATTTCGATACCATCACGGTCTTCCTCACAGACGCGCCGCGGCCGGACGAGATCCTCGTGGCGCTGGCCGTGGCCGACGGCGGAAGGCTGCGAAACCGCTGCGGCGCGGGGCCGGTCCGCTAGGCGCATCCGGGCCCGGAGCAAGCTGGTGCGGTTGGTTCACGCCCGGTGGGGTGCTTGCCGCGCAGCGCCGGCGGCGGCAGTGTCCGCCCGAACTTTCCGGAGGCCCCGCCCATGTCCCGCAAGACCTACAAACTCGCCGTGCTGCCCGGCGACGGCATCGGCAAGGAGACGGTGCCGGAGGGCCTGCGCGTGCTGGACGCCGCCGCCCGCCGCTTCGGCTTCGACCTGGAGCTCAGCCATTACGACTGGTCCTGCGAGACCTATGCCCAGACCGGCAAGATGATGCCCGATGACGGGCTGGACCAACTGGCGAAGTCGGACAGCGTGTTCCTTGGCGCGGTGGGCTGGCCCGGCGTGCCGGACCATGTCTCGCTCTGGGGCCTGCTGATCCCGATTCGCCGTGGCTTCGACCAGTACATCTCGCTCCGCCCCTGCAAGCTGATGCCCGGCGCCCGCACCCCGCTGGCCGACCGCACCCCTGCCGACATCGATTTCTACGTGGTGCGGGAGAATACCGAGGGCGAGTATTCCTCCACCGGCGGCAAGATGTTCCCCGGCACGGACCGTGAATTCGTGACGCAGGACAGCGTCTTCACCCGTGTCGGCGTGGATCGCGTGCTGAAATACGCCTTCGAGCTGGCGATGACCCGCCCGCGTCGGAAGCTGACCAGCGCCACCAAGTCCAACGGCATCACCTTCACCATGCCGTACTGGGACGAGCGCTTTGCCGAGATGGCGAAGAACTACCCGGGCATCACCACGGACCAGTTCCACATCGACATCCTCTGCGCCCATTTCGTGCAGCACCCGGACTGGTTCGACGTGGTGGTGGGCTCGAACCTGTTCGGCGACATCCTCTCCGACCTTGGCCCGGCCGTGGCCGGCTCCATCGGCATCGCGCCCTCGGCCAACATCAACCCCGAGAAGAAATTCCCGTCCATGTTCGAGCCGGTGCATGGCAGCGCGCCCGACATCGCCGGCAAGTGGATCTGCAACCCGATCGGCCAGATCTGGTCCGGCGCGATGATGCTGGAACACCTGGGCGAAAAGGCCGCGGCGGATTGCATCGTCAAGGCGATCGAGACGCTGCTGGCGGAGGGCGGCCCGCGCACCCGCGACATGGGCGGCAATGCGGGCACCGTGGATGTGGGCAAGGCGCTGGCGGAAGCGGTGGCGCGCGGCTGAAGGCGCCACGGCGCGGGTGCTGATCGAAGCGCCCGCGCCGAATGATGCAGCGCGTCACTTGAACACCAGGCCCCGAGCGTCGTATAACCGGGTCAAGAGTTGAGAATGATTCTCAACTTCTTCGCATCCCCGCCAAGCGGGAAGACGGGAGCGCCCATGGGCCGCGAATTCAGCTACATCGCCCGACGCTGCGAGCGCGCCGTCGTCACGGCCTATCGCGAGCTGCGTGATGGCGGCAATGCGGATATGGCGGCCTTCACCGCCTGCACCACGCTGTACCGCATCCACCACCCCGAATCCTCGGTGACGGAAGCGCGCCGCCTGGTCTCCGAATGGATCGACCATCATGTGGTGCAGGGGATGCAGACCGAGACGGATGGCTGCGATTGCGACTGACTTAAATTGCGAATGATTCGCAATTGAGGCGGCGCGCGAACCGGCCCGCCGCCTGAATCGTCCGGCGTCAGCCGGCAGCCTGCACAGCCGCCAGCGTCCGCTCCGCCAGCATCGGCAGCCCGGTGGCGGCGCCCGAGGCGGCCTCGGCATTGCCATCCCGCGCCGCCATTTCGACCGCCGCCAGCATATCCGCCAGCGGCCGCGCCCCGGCCATGCGGGCCGCCCCCTTCAGCCGGTGTGCCGCCGCCGCGGTGCCGGGCAGGTCGCCCTCAGCCAGCGCCACCGCCACCGCCTCCACATCCCGCCGGACCCCATCCCGGAAGCTGGAGAGCAGCCCGGCCAGGCGCTTCGGGTCCGCGCCGAACAGGCTGCGCAGCGCCTCCGGGTCGAAAAGGGGCGCGATCTCGGCCGGCGGCTGGCCGGGCTGCGCGCCCTGTGGCGCCTGGTTCGGCAGGAAGCGCGCCAGGGTGCGGGACAGCAGATCCAGCGCCAGCGGCTTGGCCAGGAAGGCATCCATCCCCGCCGCGTAGCAGCGCTCATCCTCCCCCTTCAGCGCATTGGCCGTCACCGCGATCAGCGCCGTGCGCGGCTGGCCGGCGGAGGCTGCCTCGTCCCGCCGGATGGCGCGGGACATGTCCAGCCCGTCCATCACCGGCATGTGCAGGTCCACCAGCACCAGCCGGTGCCGCTTGGCCCGCCACAGCGCCAGCCCCTGCGCGCCATCCGCTGCCATATCGGCCTCGCAGCCCAGCAATTCCAACTGCCGGGCCAGCACCTCCCGGTTCACCGGATGGTCGTCCACCACCAGCAGCCGCGGTGTTTCCGCCCGCGCGGCGGCAGGCTCCAGCAGCGGCGCCGCTTCGGCCGCCACCACCGTATCTGCTGCTTCCACGAGGCTGAGCCGGAGCGTCACGGCGAATCGGCTGCCGCGCCCCGGCGTGCTCTCCACCGTCACGTCCCCGCCCATCAACTGCGCCAGCCGCCGCACAATGGACAGGCCGAGCCCGGTGCCGCCGAAGCGGCGGGTGGTGGAGGTATCGGCCTGCGCGAAGGGCTGGAACAGCTTGCCCAATTGCTCCGGGGTCATGCCGACGCCGCTGTCTTCCACCATCAGGGAGACCATCACCGCATCGTCCATCCGGCTGGCGGAGGCGCGCAGGCGGACGAAGCCGACATCGGTGAACTTGATGGCGTTGCCGACCAGGTTGAACAGGATCTGCCGCACCCGTACCGGATCGCCCAGGACCAGGTCCGGTGACAGCGCCGTCTCCGCCCCCATCGGGTCCGCGAACAGCAGCAGGCCGCGGCGCTTGGCCTCCACCGTCAGCGTATCCACCGCGCCCTCCACCAGCCCGCGCAGGGAGAAGGGCAGGGTTTCCAATTCCATCCGGCCCGCCTCGATCTTCGAGAAATCGAGCAGATCGTCGATGATCCGCAGCAGCGACCCGGCACTTTCGCGAATGACCGCGACGCAGCGATCCTGCGCCGGGCCGGGCGGGGTGCGTTCCAGCACCTCGATCATGCCGAGCACGCCATTCATCGGGGTGCGGATCTCGTGGCTCATCGCGGCCAGGAAGGCGGATTTGGCGCGGTTCGCGCCCTCCGCCGCATCGCGCGCGGCGGCGAGGGCCTGTTCCACCCGCTTTCGCTCGGTGATGTCCATGTAGGTGCGGACGGCGCCGCCATCATCCATGAGCCGCGCATGCACCTCCACCACCGTGCCGTCGCGGCGGGCGCGTTCGTAGCGTTCCTCGCCCAGCGCCTCGCCGGCGATGGCGCGGCGGGCTTCCTCCTGCCGGTGCTGCGACCCTTCATAGTCGCCACGCGCTGCCTGGAAGGCGACCAGGTCGCCGAAGGGCACGCCGGGCTGCGCCAGATGCGGCGGCAAGGCGAGGATTTCGGCGGCCCGGCGGTTCATCACTCGTACCCGGCGATCGGGGCCGACCATCACCAGCCCCTGGCTCATATGCTCGATGGTGGCGGCCAGCGCGCCGCCGGTGGCACGCGCCTGGTCGCGCGCCGCGGCCAGCGCCTCCTCCTGCCGCCGGCGCTCCGTCACATCGGTCAGGGTGCGGACGGAGCGGCCATCGGGCATGCGGATCGACTCCACCTCCAGCACCGATCCATCGCGGCGGCGGCGTTCGAAATGCCCTTCCGGCAGTGGCCCGCCGGCGACCACCGCTTGCGCGCCCTCGGTGCCTTCGGCGCTGTTCTCATATTCGCCGCTGCCGAGCTGCCAGGCGGTGATATGCTCCAGCGGCGTGCCTTCGCGGGCCAGTTCCGGCGGCAGGCGCAGCAATTCCACGGCGCGGTGGTTGATGACCTGCACGCGGCGATCCGGCGAGAACATCACCAGCCCCTGGCTCATATGCTCGATGGTGGCGGACAGCGCCGCCTCTGCCGCGCGCGCCGTATCGCGTGCCTGGCGCAGCTCCGCCTCCCGCGCCTGGAGGCGGGAGACGTTGCGGTAGGTGGACAGCACGCTGCCATCGGGCAGCTTCTGGCGCGTGATCTCGACCCAGGCGCCGGAGGGGGCGAGGCGGATGTCCGACTCGCAGGTTGGGTTCAGGATGGCCTGCGCCCGCTGCGCCACCGCCGCTTCCAGTGCCGCGCCTTCGGCCGGCGGCGGCCCGTAGTCGCCGCGGCGCAGCATCATCCGCAGGATATCCCGGCCATCGGCGCCGGGAGGGGTCAGCTTTTCCGGAATGTCGTAGAAGCCGGCGAGCTGGCGGTTCAGCAGGCGCACGCGCAGATCCGGGCCCCACAGCACCAGCCCGTCATTCATCGTATCCAGCACCAGCTCATGCGTGGCGCGGGCGGCTTGGAGTTCTTCCTCATGGCGCTTCAGGGCGGAGATGTCGCGGTAGATCACCAGCGTGCCGCCATCGGGCGTCGCGACGGAAGATGCCTCGATCCATTCGCCGCGGGCGCCGCGTACCAGCTGCGATGCGGTGCCGGGCTCCCGCGCCAGAACCACGCGGGATTCGACCAGTGCCTCGAATTCCGCCGGATCTTCCGGCACCGGGCCGAAATCGCCGCGCCGCAGCCGGTGGCGCATCGCCGCCAGCGCGGAGGCGCCGGGGGTGCCGAGTTCGGGCGGCATGTCGAACATGCGGATCGCGGCGCGGTTGCCCAGGCGGAAGGTCAGGTCGCGGTCCATCAGCACGACGCCATCGGTCATGCTGTCCAGGATGAGCTGGTACATGGACCGTGCGGCGGCCAGCTCCTCCTCCCGCTGCTTCAGGCTGGTGATGTCGCGGTACATCAACACCGCGCCGCCACCCTCCACCGGCACGGTCTTCACCTCCAGCCACATGCCGGAGGGAGTCTGGCGGATATAGGAGATGCCGCCGGGCCGGTTCAGCAGCGCGGCGCGCTGGGCCACGCGGGCTTCCAGCTCCGCCTCGTCCCGCGGCGCCTGGCCGAATTCGCCGCGCCGGTCCTGGTAGCGCATGACGTCGAGCACGCTGAAGCCCTTGATCGCCATATGCGCCGGGAATTCGCCGACGCGCAGCGTCTCCCGGTTCCAGAACTGCAGGCGCATCTCGGAGTCCCACATCACCACGCCATCGGTCATGTGGTCGAACACGGTCTGCAGCACGGTCTGCGCAGCGGACAGCTCCGCCTCCTGCCGCTTGAAGTCCGTGACCTCGGCGGCGGACAGCACGAAGCCGTGTTCCATGCGGCGGATATGGATGCGGAACCAGGCGCCCTCCGGGGTCAGCCAATCCTGGCTGCGTTCCGCCTTGCCCGGCTCCGGCAGCCAGGTGGCGGGGTCGGCGGCCTCGGCGATGGCGGGGTTCAGCGCTGCGGCGGCTTCCCCGATGCAGGCCACCAGCGCCTCCAGCCGGTCCGGCACCGGATCTCGCGCCGTGGCCGGCAACAGGCGGAGCAGGCTGGCATTGGCGGAGACAAGGCGCCCATCCGCAGCGAATAGCGCGAAGGGGCCGGCGAGATTCGCCAGCGCCTCCGCCTGCAAGGCGGCGAGCTCTGCCGCCGGCAAGCCTGCGGCGGAACGGGCGGTTTGGAGCATCACGACATCATGCCGCAGGTGGCAACAATTTGTGTTTCGCGCAGGGGCGGGGTTTGTTTCACAGGCTTCGCGCCAATCGGTGCTTTGACGCAGGTCGCCAGGGTTTGTAACTGTCGAGTGTATCAAGGCCTGTCACTGCGCGCAGGTTCAGGGGGAGCCAGGCATGGCCGGTGGCACGACCAATCTGCTCGTTGTCGAGGATGACCCGTTCCAGCGGGAGACGATCTGCGCCTACCTGGTGAGCCAGGGCTTCGTGGTGGAGGCGGTGGGCGATGGCGCCGCCTGCCGCGCGGCGGTCGCGGCGGCCATGCCGGATGCGGCGCTGCTCGATGTCGGCCTGCCGGGCGGGGAGGATGGCTTCGCGTTGGCCCGCTGGCTGCGCGGCCAATCCGCGCAGCTCGGCATCATCATGCTGACCGCCGCGGGTGACCTGGTGGATCGGGTGGTGGGCCTCGAATCGGGCGCGGATGACTACATCACCAAGCCCTTCGAGCCGCGCGAACTGCTGGCCCGGATTCGCGCCGTGATGCGCCGCGCCGGCGCCGAGGGCGCGGCCCAGGCGGCCAAGCCGGAGGTGCTGGGCCCGGGCAAGACACGAATCGGCGGCGCCGTGCTGGACCTGAAGCGCGGCCTGCTGGTGACGGCCGAGGGGCGGGAGGACACGCTGACCGAGGGCGAATTCACCCTGCTGAAGCTGTTCGTCGAACACCCGAACCGCGCCCTGCACCGCGACTGGCTGCTGGAGCGCACCTCCGGCGACGAGGAGCCGGAGGCTTTCGACCGGGCGATCGACCTGCGCATCATGCGGCTGCGCCGCAAGGTCGAGCGCAACCCGACCCGCCCGATGGCGATCCGCACCGTCCGCGGCGTCGGCTACCTGTTCGACCCCGAGGCGGTATAGGGCGAAGGTCACGCCGCCAGCGCGCGCTGGGCGATCGGCGCTTCCGCCTGGCCCAGGAGTTCGGCCCGGCGGCGGGGCAGGGCGCCGGGGTGTTCGGCCTGGAGGTAGGCGACCATCTTCTCCCGTACCTCGCAGCGCAGGTCGAAGGCGCGGCCGGCATTGGTGGCGCTGACCAGCATGCGGACCTCCATCGTCTCCGCCCGCAGCTCCGTCACTTGCAGGTTCACCACCCGCCCATCCCACAGCCGGGTGCCCTCCGCGATCTCCACCAGCTTGCGGCGCATGGCCTCCACCGGCGCGGTGTAGTCCACATGGATCATCGCGGTGCCGATCAGGCTGGCGCTTTCGCGGGTCCAGTTCTGGAAGGGGTGCTCCAGGAAGTAGCTCAGCGGCAGCACCATCCGGCGCCAATCCCACAGGCGGATGACGACGTAGGTGGAGGTCACCTCCTCCACATTGCCCCATTCGCCTTCGACGATCACCGCATCCTCCAGCCGGATCGGCTGGGTCACCGCCAACTGGATGCCGGCCACCAGGTTCTTCAGCAGCGGCTGCAACGCCAGGCCCAGCACCAGGCCGGCGGCACCGGCGGAGGCGAGCAGCGACACGCCGTATTGCCGCACACCCTCGAAGGTCATCAGCGCCACGGCGATGGTGACGGTGACGATCAGCCAGCCGGCCACCCGCTTGAGGATGCGGGACTGCGTTGTGTGCTTGCGGGCGAGGAGGTTGTCCTCCGAATCCAGTTTGAAGCGCCGCAGATAGATCGTGGTCCAGATGTGCAGCACCGTCCGCGCGGTCCAGCCGACCAGCGCGATGAAGCAGAGCAGCAGCAGGTGGCGGACGGCATTGGCCTGGCCGTTGGTGAGTGGGGCGATGGTGGCGGCGAAGGCGACGGCGATCATCATCAGGGTCAGCCGCGAAGGGCCTTCGGTGCGCTGCACCAGGGACCGCCAGAACAGGTCGCGATCGGCCACCATGCGGGTGCTGACGCGAAACAGCGCCCGGTGCGCCTGGATGGCCAGGAAAATCCCGGCCGCCAGCACGATCAGGCTGAGCAGCCAGGCCGGGACGAAGGTGAAGGAGGCGACGACGCGCCGGGTGGCGAAAACGATATTGTCCAAGAGGCGGCCCCTGTGGCGGTCTTGCATAGGGTTAATGCTGCGGCGCGTCAGAAGTTCCCTGCCGTGCTTTCTCCAGAACGTCTCTCAAGTTATTGTTTAAATTGTATTACTGCCATGCCGTGACCCTGGCGAGCGACGATTGTAGCCGCGACGCCTACTTCCCCGCCCAGCCGATCGCCGCCCGCGCCAGCGCGTCGATCGTATCGCAGACGGGAAAGGGCAGCGCCGGACCGGCGGCGATGCCGAGCGGGATTTCGGTGCAACCCAGCACCACCGCCCGCGCGCCGCGTGCCACCAGGGCCTGCGCGGCCTCGGCCAGGGGGGCGTAGGCTCCGGCGACGCGGTTGGCCTTCACCTCCGCAATGCCGGGCGAGACCAGCGCGCCCATCTCCGCCTCCGTGGGTACCAGGCAGGTCCAGCCGCGCGGCTCCAGCCGGTCCTGGTACAGCCGCATCGCCAGCGTGCCGGCGGTGCCCATCAGCCCGATCGCGCCGGGGGTGACGCCGAGCCGCAACAACTCCGTCTCCGCCGCATCGACGATGTGCAGGATGGGCAGCGCGGTCGCGGCCTGCATGCCTGCGAACCAGCCATGCGCGGTGTTGCAGGGAATGGCGATGGCGCCGGCGCCGGCCGCCTCCAGCCCCTGGATGCCGCGCAGCAGGGCGGGAAGGGGGTCCGCGCCGCCGGCCAGCCGCGCCGCGGTGCGGTCCGGCACCCGGGGATCGGACCACAGCACGGCGGGGATATGGTCCTGGTCGCGATCGGCGGGCGTCAGCAGGGTCAGCCGCAGCATGAATTGCGCGGAGGCCAGCGGCCCCATGCCGCCCAGCACGCCGAGCACCGGAACACCAAGAGTTTTGTCCGCCATGCGAGACCCTGTCCTATCGTTCTGGCGCCCCTGGAGATCTGCCCCGATGCGCCGCCGCAGCCTAATTGCCCTGTCCGCCACCATGCCCTTCGCCGCGGCTGCACAACAGGGTGGCGGCGCCTGGACCGCCGCCACCGAATACCCGGCCGGCGCCATGCCGGCGGAGGGGCTGGTGCGCCTGGCGGAAGCCGCGAAGCCGCTGGCCATCACGCCGGCCTTCGATGCGCCGGGCGGCGTACGCTCCGCCGCCATGCCGCGGGCCGTAGCGGAAGGGCGCTTTGCCATCGGCGATGCCTTCGCCGGCGCGCTGGGGCCGGCGGATCCGGTGTTCCTGCTGTCCTCGCTGCCCTTCCTGGCAACCTCCGCGGCGGAGGCGAAGCGGCTGCTGGGGGCGGCCCGGCCGGCCTATCAGGAAGCGCTGGGCAAGCTCGGCGTCACCCTGCTGCATGTCACCCCCTGGCCGCCCACCGGCATCTGGTCCCGCCGCCCGATCGCCACACCTGCCGATCTGCGCGGCCTGAAGCTGCGGACCTATGACGCCACGGGCACGGAGACGCTGCGCGCCGTGGGGGCGGAGGCGGAGATGCTGAGCTTCCAGGCGGTGGCGACGCGGCTGGCGGATGGCTCGCTCGATGCCGTGCTGTCCTCCGGCGATGGCGGCGCCGGGCGGCGGCTGTGGGAGCATCTGCCGCATTTCACCGAGATCGGCTACGCCATGCCCGTCAGCCTGGCCTTCGGCGACCCGGCGAAGCTGCGTACGCTGACCGAGGATCAGCGCGCCGGGCTGGAACGCGCCGCGACGCGGACGGAAGCCGGCCTGTGGACCCTGCTGGAAACCCGCAACGCCGCCAACCAGCAACGCATGCGGGAAAATGGCGTCACCATCGCCCAGCCGGGCGCCCCACTGCTGGCAGCGCTTAAGGAAGCGGGTGCCGCGGCGGTGAAGGCGTGGGAGGAGAAGGCCGGCGCCACCGGGTCCGAGATCCTGGCCGCCTATCGCACCGGCGGCTGACTACAGGCCCGCCAGCCCGTCCCACACCAGCTTGGTCCCGGTCACGGCCAGCATCGCATAGACGATCCGGTAGAAGACCCGGTCGCTCATCCGCGATTGCAGCCAGATGCCCAGCTTCACGCCGACCGGGGCCAGCGGCAGCAGCAGCAGGCTGGTCAGCAGGTTGGTGGCGGAAAGCTGGCCGAGGAAGGCGTAGGGCACCAGCTTCACGTAGTTCATCACTGCGAAGAACACGACGGTGGTGGCCGCCAGCGTCGCCCGGTCCAGCCGCAGCGGATACAGGTAAACCGCCAGCGGCGGCCCGCCGGCATGGGCGATGGTGCTGGTCAGGCCGGAGACCATGCCCCAGAAGCCGCCGCGCAGCCGCCCCGGCGTGGCGGGCGTGGGCGCCGGCCGGCCGGGCCGGGCCTGCCACAGGCTGCGCGCCAGGAAGACCAGCGCGATGCCGCCCACCATCAGCTTCACCGCCGCATCGCTCATCAGCCCGAACACCGCCGCGCCCACCGCGATGCCGGCCAGTCCGCCCGGCAGGATGATGCGCAGCTGCGCCCAGCTCCACCGCCCCCACCAGGCGCGGATCGAGGAGATGTCCATCGCGCAGAGCACCGGCAGCGCGATGCCCGCGGCCTGCGGTGCTGGCACCACCAGGGCCATCAGCGGAACCGCGACATTGCCGGCCCCGGAGGCGAAGCCGCCCTTGCTGATGCCGGTCAGCAGGAAGGCCGGCACCGCGAGCGCCCAGAACCAGGGGTCTGTGATGATGGACACGCGCGGGACCCCGGGATGACGCAATGGGAGGCGAGGTGTATGGCACGCCACACCCCAGCCCGCACCCCAAGCCCGCACCCAGGAGTTGCCTGCATCATGGAGCATATGACGGACCCGACGTGGCTCGCCGGTCTCGCCGTGGCCATGGCGATCACCGGGCTGATCTCCGGCACCCTGGCCGGGCTGCTCGGCGTTGGCGGCGGCATCGTCATCGTGCCCGTGCTGTTCAACGTGTTTCCGCTGTTCGGGATTCCGGAGGCGGTGCAGATGAAGCTGGCCGTTGGCACCTCGCTCGCCACCATCATCCCGACCAGCATCCAGTCGGCGCGCAAACACTTCGCCAAGGGCACAATGGATGTGCCGCTGCTGAAATCGCTGGCGCCTTCCATCGGCGTTGGTGTGCTGTTCGGCACCATCCTGGCGATCTGGCTGAAGGGGGAGGCGCTGACGCTGGTCTTCGCCATCATCGCCATTCTGGTCGCCTTCAACATGGGCTTCACCGGCGTGGCCTGGAAGCTGCGGGACAGCTTCCCGACCGGCCTGCTGCGGCAGGGGCTGGGCGGCTTCATCGGCACCGTCAGCGCCATGATGGGCATTGGCGGCGGCACGGTGGGCGTGCCGATCCTGTCCATGTTCGGCGCGCCGATCCGCAGCGCGGTGGCCACCGCCAGCGTCTTCGGCATCATCATCTCGATCCCGGCCACCATCGGCTTCATCTATGGCGGCTGGGGCGACCCGATGCTGCCGCCGCTGAGCCTTGGCTACGTCAACCTGATCGGCTTCGCGCTGATCGTGCCAACCTCCATGATCGCGGCGCCCTGGGGCGTGCACCTGGCGCACACCATCCCGCCGCTGCTGCTGAAGCGCGCCTTCGCGGCCTTCCTGTTCCTGACGGCGCTGCGGATGTTCTATTCGCTGGTGATGTAGGGCGGCCTATACCAACCCGGATTGATCGCGACCTGCGCCCGCCACAGGCGGGCGAGCGTCCCAATGGGCGCCGCGCCAAGTGGTGCGTAGCCAAGCGAAGCGCCGGCGCCTAAGGGCGGATCGGTCACGATCTGCGGGATTTGGTATTACGGCCGCCAGGGCAGCGTCCCCGCCGGCAGGCGCCGCGCGGCCAAGGTGGCGGCGGCCATCAGCCCAGCGCTTAGCAATAGCGCCAGGCAGGACACGGCGGCGGCCAGCGGCGACTGGCCGCTTTCCTGCAGGCTGAACACCAGCACCCCCAACGTCTGCGTGCCCGGCCCATAGAGCAGGGAGGAGACGGTCACCTCATTCACCGCCGTCAGCGCCACCAATATGCCGCCGGCAGCCAGGGCCGGCGCCAGAGGCGGCAGGTGGATGGACCACAGGCGGCGCCATGGCCCGGCGCCCATGCCGCGCGCCGCATCCTCCAGCAGCGGGTCCAGCCGAGCGGCGGCGGCGGCGGCGGGACGCAGGGCAAGCGCCTGGAAGCGGGTGAGATAGGCGAACAGGATCAGCCCCAGCGTGCCATACAGCGCCCCGCCACCCGGCAGCGACAGCACCACCAATATGGCGGCCACCCCGGTGCAGGCGCCGGGCAGGGCATAGGGCAGGTCGGTCGCCGTCGCCGCCAGCCGCACCGGGCGGGCGCGCAGCGTCAGCGCGATGGGAAGCGCCGCGGCGGCCAGCAGCAGCGCGGCGCCGGCGGATAGCAGCAGCGAATTGGCGAAGGCGCGGCCGGTCTGCGCATCGGCCGCCACCGCCGCACCGAAGTGGCGCAGCGTGGCGGTGGCCGGTGTCAGTTCCATGCCCATGGCCGGCACCAGTGCCGCGGCTAGCAGCGCCAGCATCGGCACCGCCAGCACGATGAACAGGTACAGCACCACGCCCCCCAGCACCGCCGCCTTGCTCGGTCCGGGCAGCGCAAGCGGCGCGAAGGGCAGCCGCCCGGCGGAGGGGGCGCGCCGGGCGGCCAGCGCCTGGAGCACCAGGGCTGGCGCCGCCATCACGGCCAGCAGCAGCGCCAGCGCCGCAGCCTCCGCCAGCGAAGCGGTGCCGCCGGAGGAAAGCCGCTGCCAGATCAGCACTGGCAGCACGGTAAAGCGCGCCGGAATGCCGATCAGCGCGCCGACGCCGAAATTGCCGAGCGCCGCGACATAGGCGAGCCCGGCGCCAGCCAGCAGTCCCGGTGCCAGCAGCGGCCAGACGGCGCGGCGCAAGGCGGCCTCCGGCGAGGCACCGAGGCCGCGCGCGGCCAGCACCACCTCTCCGGGCACGCGGCGCAGCAGGGCGGCGACGGCCAGCAGCACCAGCGGCGCCGATTGCGCGGCCAGCAGCAGCGCCATGCCGGTGGGGGAGTAGATCGGGTTCGCCGTGCCAATCGGCGGTGCCAGCCCGAGCGCCAGCAACAGGGGGGAGGCCGGGCCACCGGCCTGAATCCAGCCCAGCGCCATCACCTGCGCCGGCACCAGCGCCGGCAGCACGGCGCAGAAGATCAGCACGCGCCGCCCCGGCAGGCCGCGCAGCAGCAAGGCCCAGGCCAACACGCCCCCGATCAGCGTCGCCAGCGCGGCGGCGGCCACGGACAAGGCCAGCGACCGCCAGGCAGCGCGCCAGATGGCCGGGTCGGCCAGCGCGCCGGCCACCACCGTGCCGCCCAACGCCTCCGCCAGCAGGCGCAGCAACGGGACGGCGCCGACCAGCAGCAGCCACACGAGCGACAGGCCCGCAATGCCACGCCCCAGGCCCTGCCCGGGGACGTGATCCTGATCCCGCGTCAAGGTTGGGGCGAGCGCCTCAGCCGCTGGTCAGAGCGGCGAAGCGGCGCAGGATCTCGGCCTGCTCGGCGGCGGCGCGGGTCGCGTCCAGCGGCATGATGCGGATCGACTTCGGGTCGGGGAAACCGGCCGGCGGCGCCACCTCCGGGTCGATCGGCAGGAAGCCCTGGCGGGAGGCAAGCTCCTGGCCCTCCTGCGACAGCAGGAAATTCAGGAAGGCAATGGCGGCCGGCGCATTGCGGGTGGTGGACAGGATCGCGGCCGGTTCGGTGATGGCGGAGACACCATCTTCCGGGAAGACGAAGCGCACCGGGGCGCCCTTGGCGGCTTCGCGGATCGGCAGGTAGTCGATGGCGATGCCGAAGGCGCGCTCGGCGCCGGCCACGGCCTGCATCACCGGGCCATTGCCGCCACGCGCCTGCACGCCCTGCGCCACCAGCTTTTCCACATAGGGCCAGCCGAGCGCCGGGTTCTGCACCAGCGCCGTCACATGGATGGCGGCGGCGCCGGAGACGGCGGGGGACGGCATGGCCACCTGGTTGCGCGCGCGCGGGTCCAGCAGGTCCGTCCAGATCTTCGGCACGAAGGGCGCGCGGGTGTGGTGGACGATGCCGGTGGTGATCAGCTTGGTGGCGAAGTAGCCGCGCGCCGCATCCACCTGGCCAGGCGGGGTGCCGCCGAGTTGCACTTCCGGGCTCGGGCGGAGCCGGCCTTCGGCGCGCAGACCCTCGAAGGTCAGGCTGTCGGCCAGCAGCAGCACGTCGGGGCGAGGCTGGCCGGCGGCGATCTCGGCGCGCAGGCGGGTCATGATCTGGCCGGTGCCGGCGCGGATCCATTCCACGGTGACGCCCGGATGGCGCGCCCGGAAGGCTTCCACCGTCTGTGCCGCATCGGGTTCGAGCTGGGAGGTATAGAGCACCAGCGGGCCGGACACGCTCGCCTGGGCCAAGGCCGGGCTGGGCAGGAAGCGACTGGCGGCAATGCCTGCCGCGGCCAGGCCGAAACTCCGCCGGTGTAGTGCCATCGTTTCCCCGCTGCATGAAACCCAGTGCCGATCTAGAGCGACCGGTGCAGATCGGGCAGGGGGGCTGTGTGAAGTTCCTGTGGCTTTTTTCAGGAAAGCCCGGGCGGGCCGGCAAAAAAGGAGGTCCCACCACCCCCTGCCGCCGGCCCGACCGGGCTCCGGATCACGGTGGGGTCATGAAGTTCGCGGTGGCGCTGGCGCGGCCGATCAGCGACTGCATCTCCGGCGCCTCATGCCCATCCACCGCGGTCAGCGCCTCCATCGGGCAGAAATACTCATGCGGCGCGGGCATCTGGGACTTGGCGAAGCCCAGGTAGTGGCGCGCCTTCAGCCCATACAGAACCCGCACGTCGCGCACCGGCAGCACCAGCGGCTCCGTCGGCGCCTCCCGCAGCAGGCGGATCAGGCGCCAGCGCGGCGTGTGATCCTCCGCCCCCACCCGCTCCATCATCCAGCGCAGCGGGCAGACCACCAGCAGCGACCCGGTCCAGGGGGCGAAGCGCGCCCGCTTGTCCTGGAGGTTGGAGATCGAGCCGCAGGCCTCGATGCACAGGATGTCCGCGTAGCGATCCGCGGGATCGGGGCTGAAATGCAGCCAGAGGCCATCCGGGATCGTGCGGTACGTGTTGGTGCCCGGCAGCTTCAGGAAGGGCTGGGCTGCGAGCGAAAGCTCACCGGGCCGGCCGCGCAGCCAGGTGCCCGGCTGCTTCGGCGTGCGGGTGATTCCGGGCGGGCGCTGCGGCCAGAGGCGCAGGCGATTGCGGACAAGTTCATCGAGTTCCTTGCCGGAGCCCAGGCGTAGTGATTCGCTCATCTGGTTTAAGTCCCCTGTGGATATCAACCCTACGTAGATAGATTCCCTGAACGGCGTTGGAGTTCAAGGCGAAAATGCATGTTTTCTTAAGAAAACACCCGCGACGGTTGCAGAATCGTCCAGGTTGCGCGGAAGGCCAGAGGGGCGGGTGGGTGGGTCGCCATTCGCGCGAAGCTGTCGCGCAATTGCACCGCATGATTTTTCCACAGGCTTTCAATTGCTTGCGTGAAGCCCGCAATTGCACGGCGCTGAATCTCCCGCTCGCGGAACGGTCGCGGGGCCCCGAAGCGCGCGCGCTGATTTTTTCGCAGGGCCCGGCGGCCTCCGGCCGCCGCGGGCATGAAAAAGCCCCGCGCGGCAGGGCCGGCGGGGCTCAGATGGTGTCAGACGCGGGACCGGGTGGCCCCGCCACAGGTCAGCGGGCGGCGACCTTCACATAGTCCCGCTGCGCCGGGCCGGTGTAGATCTGGCGCGGGCGGCCGATGCGCTGCGACGGATCCTCGATCATTTCCTTCCACTGGCTGACCCAGCCCACCGTGCGCGCCACGGCGAAGATCACCGTGAACATGCTGGTCGGGATGCCCATCGCCTTCAGGATGATGCCCGAATAGAAATCGACGTTCGGGTACAGCTTGCGGGAGACGAAGTACTCGTCCTCCAGCGCCACCTTCTCCAGCGCCATGGCGAGGTCGAGCAGCGGCTCGTCCTTGATGCCGAGCTCGGACAGCACCTCGTGGCAGCTCTGCTGCATGATCTTCGCCCGCGGGTCGAAGTTCTTGTACACGCGGTGGCCGAAGCCCATCAGCTTCACGCCGGAGTTCTTGTCCTTCACCTTCTCGATGAAGGAGGGGATGTTGTCGACATGGCCGATCTCGGCCAGCATCTTCAGCACCGCCTCATTCGCGCCGCCATGCGCCGGGCCCCACAGCGCCGCGATGCCGGCGGCGATGCAGGCGAAGGGGTTGGCGCCGGTGGAGCCGGCCAGCCGCACGGTGGAGGTGCTGGCATTCTGCTCATGGTCCGCATGCAGGACCAGGATGCGGTCCATCGCCTTGGCGAGGGTCGGCGAGACCTTGTATTCCTCGGCCGGCACGGAATTCAGCATGTGCAGGAAGTTGGCCGCGTAGGACAGGTCGTTGCGCGGATACACGAAGGGCTGGCCCTGGCTGTACTTGTAGGCCATGGCGGCAATGGTCGGCACCTTCGCAATCAGGCGGAAGGCGGCGATCTCGCGCTGATGCGCGTCGTTGATATCCAGGTTGTCGTGATAGAAGGCGGCCAGCGCGCCGACCACCCCGCACATGATCGCCATCGGGTGCGCGTCGCGGCGGAACCCGTTGAAGAAGTTGCGGATCTGCTCATGCACCATGGTGTGGTAGGTCACACCCTTGCGGAACTTCGCGAGCTCCGCCTCGGTCGGCAGGCTGCCGTTCATTAGCAGGTAGCAGACCTCGATGAAGTCCGAATTTTCCGCCAGCTGGTCGATCGGGTAGCCGCGGTACAGCAGCACGCCCTCATCGCCATCGATGAAGGTGATCTGGCTCTCGCAGCTCGCGGTCTCGCCATAGCCCGGGTCGAAGGTGAATACGCCGAGGTCGGCGTAGAGCTTGCGGATGTCCACGACATCCGGGCCGAGTGATCCCTTGAGGATGGGCAGGCTGGTACTGCGGTTGGAGCCGTCGAGAGTGAATGTGACGGACCCGTTGGCCGTGACGGTCATGGCTTGCTTCCTCGCAGGCAGGGGGCGGTGGCGGTTGCCTTACTCGCGCCACCGTTATGGTGCGGCGCAAGATAGGAGCCTGCCCACCCCCTTGGCAACTTGGGCTCGGATAAAGACGGCTTCCGGCGGGTCAGTTCCGGCGGCGCCAGGCGTCCGGCCGGGTGAAGCTGCCGGCCCAGAGGCCGCGGCCGGCCAGCCGCGCCTCGGTCTCCACCAGCCGCATGGCCACATCGTCATCCGCATAGGCCAGGGCCCAGCCCGCGGTGACCAGGCCGGTGTTCAGCTCCGCCCCGCCGGCGGTGCAGCGGCCAAGCCCCCGTCCGAAGCGATCCCGCCCATGCACCCGGCACAGCACGGAACGGCCATTGACCAGGCGTGACAGCGCCTCCGCCGCCGCTGCGCCGCAATCGAACCAGCGGCCGGCGGCATCGGTGCAGGACTGCCCGCGTTCCGGCGCATCGATGCTGGACAGCCGCAGCGTGCGATCGCCGAGGCGCAACGTGTCGCCATCCACCACCCGGACCTCGGCCGCCAACGCCGACCAATCCTGTTCCCGGGGAGCGGACCCCATCAGGTCCGGCGGCAGGCCGATGCCGGACAGGCCGGCGACGATCAGGACTCCGGCCAGAGCCATCAGCGGGGCGCGCAGACGGCGGGGGGCGGGGGCGGGGCGGAAGATGCGGCGGCGTCGAAACACGGGAATGGATGCAGTGCTCGAATGGGGTTGGCTACGGGTAACCCATGCACCACACGGCGCGCAACCCATTCATTTATCTTAAATATTAGGTCAGGAATCGGGCTTTCAGCCCTGATTCCAAAAGGGTTCGGTCGTGAGAAGGTTGCCCCAGGCCTTGGCAGCCCGGGACCTTGCGCGGCGCGACCGGACCAGGACCCACCCCTCCGCCACCCCGGCCGCCCAGGCCCCGGGGCCATGGGATTCTGTCTCAACCAGTGCGCGAGCCACGCTGGCGTCATTCGCCAAACCGAATTGTTCCTGCATCTCGGCCAGCCGTTCCAGGAAGCGGCGGCCGCGCTTGCGGCCGAACAGGGGGGCGAACAGCTCCGCCAGGTAGCGCAGCCGCTTGCCGTGCAGGCGCAGCGCGTGGAATTCGGGATCGGGCAGATGGGCGATGTCCTCCCCCACCTCCGTCATCCGGCGCCAGGCCTTGGAGAGCATGTCGCTGGCCAGGTCCTCCAGCGGCGCATCGCGGCGATCGGCGGCCTTGGGGTCCTCCGTCGCCCGCCAGGGGCTTTCGAGGTCCAGCGCCACGCCGTCCCACACCATCTGCCGGAAGGCGGGGCTGGCCAGCAGGCCGCGCAGCGCCTCGTAGCCTGCCGCACGGTGGCGCTCCCCGGCTTCCAGCAGGGATGCGATCCGGCGCTCGCCCGGAAGCGCCTCGGCCAGCTCGGCGCCGAGCCCGGCCAGGAACACATCCCAGTCCCGCGCCGGGCCGAGCGTGCTGGCGAGGCCCTTCAGCCCCTGGTCGAAGCGGCGCAGCGCCGGGGCGTCTGCCGCGGGGCGAAAGGCGCGCAGCGCGGAACGCAGCCGGCGCAGCGCCACGCGCATCTGGTGCACGCCGCTGGGGTCTTCCCGCGCCACGGCCACCGGCATGTGCCACAGCAGCACCTCCAGCAGATGCCCGATGACGCCGCGCAGCGCCGCCTCCACGTCGAGATCGGCCGCCAGGCGCGGGGCGCCCAGGCGGCGCGGGCGCAGCTTGTCCTGCTCGGCGAAGGCGCGGGCTTCCTCGGCCAGGCTGGCACGCGGCGGCAGCAGGGGCAGAACGCCGGCCAGGTCCCGCATCGTCGCCAGCACCGCCTCCGGTGGGCCGGTCAGCGTGAGGCGGGCGATCGGGCGCTCCGTCACCTGCGCGCGCAGCGTGCCGTGCGATGCGTGCGCGCGCAGCGTGCCATGCAGCAGGATGGCCTCCACCGCTCCGGCCAGGGGCACGCTGACGCGGCGGCCGGCAAAGGCCGCGCGTGGCAGCAGGGGGGCCTCGCCCGCCTCCGCCGGCACGGCATCCGGCGCCAAGGTCTCCAGCACCGTGGCCGGGGTGCCGGGGCGCCAGGGCGCATCCGCCGCGGGCAGCGCGAGCACCAGGCGGCGCGGCGCGCGCGGGCCGGGCGCGGCTTCCAGCGCCAAGCCCTGCTCGGACAGCGCGCCCTTGGCGGTATCGAGCCAGCCCAGCGCCACCGCGACGGATCGGGTGCGCCCGGCGCGGCGGGCGGACAATGCCGGATGGCGGAAGAAGCCGGCGGCCTCCGCGGGGTCGAGCGCCGCTTCGAGGCTCAGGACGGGAGTGGTTGCGGACATCGTCTCAGGCCGGCAATTCGGGCGTTTCGCCGTCGGCAGGCAGGTCGGCGGGGGAGAGCACGCGCAGCAGCCGCCCGCCACCGCCCTCCAGCCGCCGCCAGGGCAAAGCGAGGGCGAATTCGGTCAGTGTCGCGGTCGGGTAGCCTTCCGCCAGGCGGCGGGTCATCGGCGTCGCGGTGGCCATGGCGGCGGGGCCGGCCAGCGCCATCGCCAGCTCATGCAACCCAGGATTGTGGCCGATCAGCAGCACGCTGCGCGCCGTCTCCCGCACCCCGCGCAGCACGTCCAGCAGGCTGGGCCAGGCGGCGAGATACAAATCGTCCATCGGCTCGACCAGCGGCGAGCCTTCGAGCGGCGCCAGGGCCTCCAGCGTCTGCAGGGTGCGGCGGGCGGAGGAGACCAGCACGATATCCGGCACCAGCCCGAGCTCGCGCATCGCCGCCCCCATGCCGACGGCCGCGCGCCTGCCGCGCGCATTGAGCGGGCGGGCGTGGTCCGAGAGGCGCGGATCGTCCCAGCTGGACTTCGCGTGCCGCAGCAACAGCAATTGGCGCATAGTGGCGCATCATGCCACGCCGGGCCGCGATTGGCGACGGGTCGCCATTCGCGCGCCGGGGCGCTTTCCGTTGCGGGCTTCGGGGCCATCTGTGCCGGTCTGGACGGGGATTTGGATGCGATGACGGGTCAGGTGCTGGTCTTCGGGGCAACCGGTGGGGTGGGGGCGGCGCTGGCGCGGCGCCTGGCGGCGCGTGGGGCGCGGCCCTTCCTGGTGGCGCGGCGGGAGGCACCGCTGGCCGAACTGGCGGCGGAACTCGGCTGCGGTCACTTCGCCGCGGATCTGCTGGACCCGGCCGGGCGCCGCGCGGCGGTGGAGGCCGCGGGCACGCCGCTGGCGGGGCTGGCCGTCTGCGTCGGCTCCATCCTGCTGAAGCCGCTGGCCCGGGTGACGGAGGCGGAACTGCTGGAAACCTTCCGGCTGAATACCGCAGGCCCGGCGCTGGCGGTGCAGGCGGCGGCGGCGGCGCTGGCGGCGGGGAAGGGCTCGGTTGTGCTGTTCTCCTCCGTCGCGGCGCGCACCGGCTTTGCCAATCATGTGGCGATCGGTGCTGCCAAGGCGGGGGTGGAGGGGGTCACTGTTGCACTCGCTGCCGAACTTGCGCCGCATATCCGCGTCAACTGCATTGCGCCGAGCCTGACCCGCACGGCGCTGGCCGAACCCCTGACGCGGAGCACCCAGATGGCCGATGCGATTGCCAAGCAGCACCCGATCCCCCGGCTGGGGGAGGCCGATGATGTGGCCGCGCTGGCCGATTTCCTGCTGTCCGACGCCGCCGGCTGGATGACCGGCCAGGTGATCGGCGTCGATGGCGGACGCGGCGCCATTGCGGGGCGCGGATGATGCGGCGGCGGGCGCTGCTCGCCGGGGTTCCGGCCATGTTGCTGGCAGATGAAGCTTTCGCGGCGCCCGCCGGGCTCGATTTCCGGGTGCTGCGCGCCGGCAGCCCGGTTGGCACCCATACCGTGCGGTTCCGCGACAATGCCGGGCTGCTGGAGGCGCAGAGCGATGTGCGGATCGAGGTGAAGCTGATGGGCTTCACCGTCTTCCGCTACCGCCACGAAACCTCGGAGACCTGGCGCGGCGACCGGCTGGTGGCGATGTCCTCCCGCCTCGAGAAGAACGGCACCACCACCGCCTGCGAGGCCCGCGCCAGCGGCACCGCCCTGCTGCTGCGCGGGCCGGAGGGAGAGCAGCGCCTGCCCGCCCAGGCGGCGCCGCTGACCTGGTGGCGGATGGCGACCTTGCGCGCCGGCGTGCCGCTGTTCGACCCGCGCAAGGCCCTGGCGGTGGACCCCGAACTGCGGATCAGCCCGGCCGCCGGCGGCACCCGCGTGGTGCTGGTGGGCGGGGAGGGGGCGGAGGTGCTGTACGATGCCGCCGGAACCTGGATCGACTTCGCCACCACCGGTGAGGATGGCAGCGCCGTGCGCTACGAACGAGCGTGACCACCCTTCGCGTGGTCCTCGGCGACCAATGCTCCGCCGGCCTGTCCGCGCTGGAGGGGCTGGATGCGGCGCGAGACGTGGTGGTGATGGGGGAGGTGCGGGCGGAATGCACCTATGTGCGCCACCACAAGCAGAAGATCGTGCTCGTGCTGTCCGCCATGCGGCACTTTGCCGAGGCGCTGCGGGCGCGCGGCATCACCGTGGCTTATTCCCGACTCGATGATCCGGAGAACACGCAGACGCTGGCCGGGGAAGTGGCGCGGGCGGCGAAGGCGCATGGCGCGACGCGCATCATCTGCACCCATCCCGGCGAGTTCCGCGTGTTGCGCGACATGCAAGCCTGGCAGGACGCCACCGGCCTGCCGGTGGAGGTGCGGGAGGATACCCGCTTCCTGTGCAGCCTGGACCGTTTCCGCGCCTGGGCCGGCGAAAAGAAGCAGCTCCGCATGGAGTATTTCTACCGCGAGATGCGCCGCGCCACCGGCCTGCTGATGACCGCCCCGGATGAGCCGGCCGGCGGCCAGTGGAACTACGATGCCGAGAACCGCGCCGCCCTGCCCGCCGACCTCACCCCGCCACGCCCGCGCCGCTTCACGCCCGATGCGGTGACGCAGCAGGTGATCGCGCTGGTGGAGCGCGAATTCCCCGACCATTTCGGCACCACAGGCCAGTTCCACTGGCCGGTCACCGCCGAACAGGCAGAACAGGCGCTGGCGGATTTCGTCGCCCACCGCCTGCCGCGCTACGGCGACTACCAGGACGCCATGGCGAAGGGCGAGGCGACGCTGTTTCACGCGCTGGTTGGTGCCGCGCTGAATTGCGGGCTGCTGGACCCGATGGTGGCCTGCCGCGCGGCGGAGGCGGCCTATCGCAGTGGCCATGCGCCGCTGAACGCGGTTGAGGGGTTCATCCGCCAGATCCTCGGCTGGCGCGAATATGTCCGCGGCATCTACTGGCTGAAGATGCCCGCCTACCGCGAGACCAATGCGCTGGAGGCGCATCGGAAGCTGCCCTGGCTCTACTGGTCCGGCGAGACCGACATGGCCTGCATGGCGGCCGCCATCGGGCAGACTCGCGACTTGGCCTATGCCCACCACATCCAGCGGCTGATGGTGACCGGCAATTTCGCCCTGCTGGCGGGGATCGAGCCGGCCGAGGTGAATGACTGGTACATGGTGGTCTATGCCGACGCCTATGAATGGGTGGAACTGCCCAATGTGCACGGCATGGCGCTGCATGCGGATGGCGGGGTGATGGCGTCGAAGCCCTATGCTGCGTCGGGCGCCTACATCAACCGCATGTCGGATTACTGCCGCGGCTGCGCCTATGACGTGAAGCGGCCGACGGGGGAGGGCGCCTGCCCGTTCAACTACCTCTACTGGGACTTCATGGCCCGGCACGCGACGCGCTTCGCAAAGAACATGCGGATGGCTATGCCGCTGCGGACACTGGCCAAGATGGACCCGAACAAGGTCGCCACCATGCGGGCGCAGGCGACGAAATTCCTCGATGCGCTGGAGGCCGGCGCGGAGCCTGCGCCTATGGCACGCAGGACATCAGCGTCACGGGCTGGCCGCGATACTGCTCTGCCCCTTCTGGAGACCACCCAAGCGACGCGTAGAACGCCGCCTGCCCGCCGGTGAACAGCCAGAGGCGAGGATAGGCCAGCGCGGCCGCGCGCCGCCGCACCTCCGCCACCAACGCCGTCGCCACGCCCTGCCGCCGGTAGGCGGGGGCGACCAGGACGGAGGCGAGCCAGGGCGAAAGGTCCGGCCGGCTGGGCAGATCCTCGGTATCGAGCGTCGCGGTGCCCAGCGCCACGCCGTCCCGTTCCGCGACCAGCGCGCAGGGCAGGCCGGGGCCGGTGGCGCGGCGCAGGAAGGCCTCCGCCTCCGCCAGCGCATGGCCGCCCGCCGCCCACCATTCGGCATGCAGCCAGGTGGCGACCAGGGGCAGATGCGGGGAATAGGCGACCGGGCGGATCAGCATGGCGGGCAGGGTGCGCCACGCCGCCGCCGCCGTCACGCCACGCTGCGTGACAGGGCGGCCAGTTCCTCGCTGATCAGCCGCCGCGCCGCCTCGGCCGGCACGGGGCGGCCGAACAGCCAGCCCTGGGCCTGCTCGCAGCCCTCCGCCGTCAGGATGCGCGCCTGTTCCTCCGTCTCCACCCCCTCCGCCACCACTGTCATATCCAGGATGCGGCCGAGGCCCACGATTGTGGCGACGATGGCGGACAGCTTCGGGTCGCAGGCCAGGTCCTTCATGAAGGCGCGGTCGATCTTCAGCTTGCCGAAGGGGAAGCGCCACAGATGCGCCAGGCTGGACCAGCCGGTGCCGAAATCATCCATGGCGATGGAAACGCCCAGGCCCCGCAGGTCGCGCAGCAGGGCCACGACATCCTCCGGGTCTTCCTGCAACAGGCTTTCGGTGATCTCGAGCTCCAGCCGATGCGGCGGCAGACCGGTGCGGGCCAGGGCATCGGCCACCGTCTGGACCAGATCGCCGTAGCGGAACTGGGCGGGGGAGAGGTTGACCGCCACGCGGTAATCCCCCGGCCAGCGTGCGGCCTCGGCGCAGGCGGCGCGGATCACCCAGGCGCCCAGCGGCACGATCATGCCGTTCTGCTCGGCCAGCGGGATGAATTCGATCGGCGGGATCATGCCTCGCGCCGGATGCGGCCAGCGCAGCAGCGCCTCGAACCCCACAAGCCGCTGGTCGCGCAGCCGGCGCTGCGGCTGGTAGTGCAGCACCAGGGCTTCCGCCTCGATCGCCTGCTGCAGATCGGCCTCCAGCTCCCGCCTTGCGCGCAGCGCCTCATCCATCGCCGGCTCGAAGCCGCGGATCGCCGGCTTCGGGGCGCCGCGCGCCGCGGACAGCGCCGCCTCGGCGCGCGCCAGCAGCAGCTCCGCCTCCTCCCCATCCTGCGGTGCGACGGCCAGGCCGAGCTCCACACACAGGGACAGGCCACCGCCATTGGGCAGGGGCAGCGGCTCCGCCAGGGCATTGGCCAGGCGCTCCGCCAGGGTGATTGCGCCCTCCTCCCCGGCCAGGGCGGTCTGCACCACGGCGAAACGGTCGGCTGAGAGGCGGGCCACGGTATCGCCGCGGCGGACCAGGGATTGCAGGCGCCGGGCCAGCGCCTCCAGCACTGCATCGCCGGTGGTGCGGCCATGCAGCGCGTTCACGTCACGGAAGCCGCGCAAATTCAGCACCAACACGCCCACCTGGCCCTGCCCAGCCCGCACCCCCTGCAGGGCCAGGTCCAGTTGCTCGCGCAACTCCGCATGGGTGGGAAGGCCGGTCAGGCTGTCATGGCGCAGCAGGGTGCGGGCGCGGGTGGCGGCCGCTTCCTCCCGCCGGCCGCGCAGCCCGAGCCACAGCATGAGCGCCAGCATCGTGCCGGCGAACAGGGTGATGCTGGCCTGGGCCATGCGGAAGATATTGACGATGTGCTGGCGCCGCCCGCTATCGCGCATCGTGACCTGGAGGGTCCCGGCCGTGCCGCGTCCATCCACGAACGGCGCCTCCAGCAGCGCCGGGCGCCGGGCGCGGCGTTCCTGCGCGTCGGCGGGCGCTTCCGCCAGCAGCGCGCCGCCCGCGGCAACCAGCCGGAAGCCTGCGAATTCCTCCGCCAGGGGAAAAGCGCGGAGCCGCGCAAGTTCGGCGGCGCTGGCCGCCTCGCCCCGCAGAAGCCGCGGCAGGCGCGGTTCCTCCCGCACCATGTCCGTGACCATCTGCTGGGCGAAGGAGATGCTGGCGGCCCGCAGCGTGTTTTCCAGCAGGAACTGGTTTACGGCCATCGCGGCCAGCGTCAGCACCACGGCGACCGCACTCAGGCGCAGAAGCAGGCGCTGCACCGTATCGGTCGAGGTCGAAGCCGGGGACGCAGTGCTGGCCATGCGGTCATTCTGGACCGCATTGATGAACCGGGCGTTGAAGGCGCAGCGGGTTCGGATTCTTCCCTGGATTTGCCCCGGAACGCCGCGCGCCGGTATAGCAACGCTCCCAACGCTCCAGCCGCGCGACAGAATCACGGAGAGACAGGCCATGGCCGGCCATTCGCATGCGAAGAACATCATGCACCGCAAGGCGGCGCAGGGGGCCAAGAAGGCGGCGGCCTTCGGCAAGCTGATCCGGGAGATTTCCGTCAGCGCCAAGCAGGGCCTGCCCGACCCGGCGATGAACCCCCGCCTGCGCGCCGCGGTGAAGGCGGCGCTGGTCGCGAACATGACGCGCGACACCATCGACCGCGCCATCAAGCGCGCCGCGACGGCCGGGGTGGGGGAGGATTACCAGGAGATGCGCTACGAGGGTTACGGCCCCTACGGCATCGCCGTGATCGTCGAGGCGCTGACCGACAACCGCAACCGCACCGGCGGCGATCTGCGATCCATCTTCGCCAAGGGCGGCGGCGCGCTGGGGGAGACCAATTCGGTGGCCTTCCAGTTCGAGCGCAAGGGCGTGCTACGCTACCCGGCCGCGGCGGCGGATGCCGACACCATGCTGGAGGCCGCCATCGAGGCCGGCGCCGGTGATGTGGAAAGCACCGAGGACGGGCATGAGGTGTCCTGCGCGGTGGAGGATTTCGCCGCCGTGCGCGACGCGCTGGAAGCCAAATTCGGCACCGCCGAGGCCGCGAAGCTGGAATGGTGGCCCTCCACCACCGTCGACCTGGACGAGGAGCGGGCGCGGGAGGTGCTGAAGCTGCTCGATATCCTGGACGAGCATGACGACGTGCAGAACGTCTATGCGAATTTCGAAGTGGATGCGGCGGCGCTGGAACGCCTGAGCGCCTGAGTGAACGTTTGAAAACACCGGCGGGTCATCAGCCGCCGGCCTTCTCAAACGGTCACTGACGCCCCGAGCCGTCAAGATTACAAACGCGTTACCGAATGAACCCGGACCCGCAACGGGCGATCTGTTCCCAACCGCGACGATGACATCGCGGGAAATGAATTGAATGGACCGCCCGATGAGCCGAAACCTGCTTTACCCAATCCTGGGCGTGCTGCTGATCGCGGTCGGCGCGCTGGGCTACTGGGCCTATGAGCGGCAGAACCGCAGCGGTGTGGACATCACCGTGGGCGGCCGCGGCATCAGTGTCGAAACGCGCTGAGGGAGGTAGGTCAACATGCTCGGAACAGTCCTGATCATCGTGCTCATCCTGGTGCTGCTGGGCGGCGTCAGCGGGCGCTTCGGCGGCTATGGCTACGGCTTCGGCCATGGCGGCATGGGCCTGCTCGGCACCGTGCTGGTCATCGTGCTGATCCTGCTGGTGCTCGGCCGCATCTGACCGCGGCCCGCCCCGGGCTGGGGCACCGGTTGCATCCCGGGTTGGCTTAGCAGCGTTTTGCGGCGATATGTTCCCCCAAGGGTCGCGAATGGCCCAGCGGAGGAAATGCTGCCATGACCATGATGTCCCGTCGTATTGCGCTCGGCCTGCCCCTGATGGCGCTGGCCGCGCCGACCCTGGTCCGGCCCGCCTTTGGGCAGGCGGCCTGGCCGTCGCGGCCGATCCGGCTTGTGGTGCCCTATGCGCCGGGCGGCACGACAGACGTGATGGCGCGCCTGGTGGCGGAGCAGATCGGCCAGCGCCTGGGCCAGCCGGTGATCGTCGAAAACCGCCCCGGTGCCGGCGCCACTATTGGCGCCGGCATGGTGGCGCAGGCGGAACCGGATGGGCTGACCCTGCTGATGTCCAACAGCGGGTCGCATGGTGTCTCTCCCAGCCTCTACCCTAACCTGTCCTATGACCCGATGCGGGACTTCACCCATGTGGCGCTGGTGGTGACCAGCCCCTCCGTCCTGGTGGTGACCAAGGGGCATCCGGCACAGGACATGGCGCAGTTCATCGCCCATGTCCGCCGCGCCGGGGAAATCGATTTCGCCGTCTCCGGCGTCGGCAGTTCCAGCCACCTGACCGGGGTGCGCCTGGGCCTGGCGCTCGGCGTCCGGGTGCTCGCGGTGCCCTATCGCGGCGCCGGCCCGGCGATGACGGACACCATCGCCGGCGTGGTGCCCGCGATGATGGACAGCCTGCCCTCCGCCGCCCAGCACATCAACAGCGGCAGCGTGCGCGCCCTGGCGGTGTCTTCCGCCACGCGGTCCAACCGGTTCCCGAACCTGCCGACGCTCAAGGAAAGCGGCGTGGATGTGGTGAACTCGGCCTGGTTCGGCATTTCCGGCCCGGCCGGCCTGCCGGCCCCAATCGTGGCGCGCCTGGCCGCCGTGATCCGCGAATCCCTCGCGCAGCCCGCCATGATCACGCGCTTCGAGGACCTGACCGGCGCGCCGCCGCCGGAGAGCACGCCGGAAAGCTACACCGCATTCGTGCGCTCCGAGATCGCCGGCTTCGCGCCCATCGTGCGGGCCGCCGGCATCAACCCGCAATAGGCGGGTCGTCCTCCACCCCCGCCGCGAAGACCTCCGCCACCGCCAGCCGGCGCCGCGAGAGATGCTGCGTGTGGGACCAGCGGCAGATCGCCTCCAGCTCCGCCCGGTTGGCGGCGATGCCGTAGGTCCAGGGGTCGGGGCCGAGCAGGGCCTTGGTGGCCGCCCATTGCTCCGGATGGAAGGGCAGCATCTGGGTCAGGGAGGAATGGCGGAGGTCAGCCTCGATATCCGCCAGCGCCAGCCGCTTGGCCTCCGCGAAGGCGGCGGTCAGGCGCGGGGCCAGGGTGGGGTCCTGGGCCAGGATGTCCTGGCGGATTCCCATCAGATGCATGATCGGGTGGAAGCCGGTGCGGCGGTGATAGGCGATGGCGGCCGCACGCGGGTCCGGGAACAGCCGTGCCACACGCGGGTCCCCGGCGGCGAAGGCGGCGGGCTCGGTGGGCGACAGGATGGCGTCGATCTCGCCGGCCAGCAGCGCGTCGTTCAGCGTGCCGGGGATGGGCTGCACATCCATTTCCGGCGGCAGCTCCAGGCGCAGCCTCTCCTTGCGACCGGCCTGGTTGGTGCCGGCGGTGCGCCAGGCGATGCCGTTCACATCCACGCCGTGCTCATCCGCCAGGATGCCGCGCAGCCATAGCCCCAGCGTCATCTGGTATTCCGGAATGCCGACGCGCCGACCCTCCAGGTCCTTCGCCGTGCTGATGCCCGCGCCGGTGCGCAGATAGATGCAGCCATGCCGGAAGGCGCGGGAAACGAAGGCCGGAATCGCCGCGTAGGCCGCTTCCCCGCGCGAGACCTGCAACAGGTGGGAGGACAGCGACAGCTCTGTCACGTCGAATTCCGCGCGGGTGAAGGCGCGCGGAAAGCTCTGCTCCGAATGGATCGGCACCTGCACCAGGCGGATGCCCGGGATCTGCACGCGCCCATCGAACAGGGCGCGCACGCGGTCATAGGGCGCGCAGGCGACCGTCAGCGTCAGCAAGCGCTCAATCCGCGCGGATGCGTGCGCGGGCGATCAGCACGCGGAAACGCTCCAGCTCACTGGCGATCAGCGTGCGGAAGGCCTCCGGCGTGCGCGGGGCGGCATCGGCGCCTTCCGTCACCAGCCGCGCCTTGAGGTCGGCATCGCCCAGCAGGCCGTTCACCGCGGCGTTGATGCGGGCCACCACCTCCGGCGGCGTCGCGGCCGGGGCGACCAGGCCGTGCCACTGCACCACCTCGAAGCCCGGCAGCGCATCGGCCCCTATGGCGGGGATGCCGGGCAGCGCGTCGGACGGTGTGAGCGCGCTCATCCCCAGGGCCAGCAGGCGGCCATCGCGGATCGAGGGCAGCACCACCGGCGCGCCGGCGAAGCTGGCCTTCAACCGCCCGGCCATCAGATCCGCCAGCATCGGGCCGTTGCCGCGATAGGGCACATGCAACAGCTCGATCCCCGCCGCATCGCAGAAGGCGGCCATGGTGATGTGCGAAGCCGCGCCATTGCCGGCGCTGCCATATTCCAGGCTGCCGGGATTGGCCTTGGCCAGCGCGATGAACTCGGCTGCCGTGCGCGCCTGGACCGAGGGATGGATGGTCAGGATGGAGGGCAGGGTGGCGACCAGCGCCACCGGCGCGAAGTCCCGCAGCACGTCATAGGGGTTGTTCGGATAGATCCAGGGATTCACCGCCAGCGTGCCGACATGGCCCCACATCAGCGTGTGGCCATCCGCCGGGGCGCGCACGACGGCGGTGGCGCCAACCGTGCCGCCCGCACCGCCGCGATTCTCCACCACCACCGGGTGCCCGCCCAGCGCCTGCTGCAGCTTCAGCGCCACCGGCCGCGCCAGCAGATCGTTCGACCCACCGGGCGGGAAGGGCACCACGATGGTGATCGGCCGCGACGGCCAGGGCGCCTGGGCCAGGGCCGGGCTGGCGAGCGAGGACAGGCCCAGCAGGCTGCTGGCGCGGAGGAGGGTGCGGCGTGCGGGCATGGGGAGGACTCCGGGAGGTTCTCAGCACCATTGCGTGTTGCGCATGATTGCGGAAGGCGGCATCCCGCATCGTGGAAGCCTTGCCGATTGCTGCAACCAGCCCGCGAATGATTTCCAGCCGGCCCGGAGCTGCGTTAGGCTGCCGCATCCTGCTGGAGAAAGCCGATGACCAAGATGCGGATCGAGGGTTCCTTCGTCGCCCTGATCACCCCCTTCAACGCCGATGGCAGCGTCGATTTCGGCGGCTTCCGCACGCTGATCGACTGGCAGGCGGAGAACGGCACCTCCGCCGTGCTGATCATGGGCTCGACCGGCGAGGTCTCCATGCTGACGCCGGAGGAACGGCGGGAGATCGTCGAGAAGACCGCCAAGATGAAAACCGGCGGCATGAAGATGTTCTACGGCTGCACCGGCACCAGCACGGCGGCGACCATCGCCTACCTGAAGCATGCGAAGGCCGCCGGCGCCGATGGCGCGATCCTGGCCGCGCCCGCCTATATCTGCGCGCCGGAGGAGGACATCGAGGCCTTCTTCGCCGAATGCGCGGATGCGGTGGAACTGCCGATCGGCATCTATAACAACCCGCCGCGGGTGAAGTCCGATCTGCATTGGGACCATCTGCTGCGGCTGATGAAGCACCCGAACATCGTCGTGCTGAAGGAAAGCACCACGCGGGTCGGCCAGGTGGCGCAGGTGTGCGCGGCGCAGCCGGATGCGACCATCATGTGCTGCGACAGCCCCAATCTCGGCCTGGTGGTGCCCACCATGTCGCTCGGCGGGCATGGCACGGCGAATATGACGGGCAATATCGACCCGGCGGGCATGGCGCTGCTTTCGACCCCCTGGGCCGATCCGGCGCAGTCGGTGGTGTTCCGGGAAACCTATCTCCGCCTGCTGCCGCTGCTGCACTTCACCTATTCGGCAATCAACCCGGTGGCGGTGAAGTCACTGATGCAGGCAGTGGGGCTGCCGGCGGGCGATCTGCGGCGGCCGCTGTCCGGGCTGAAGCCGGACCATCTGGCGCGTGGCCTGGCGATCGTGCGCAACCTTGGCCTCGATGCGCGTTATGGCTGGACGACCGCCCCCGGCCTGCCGATGGCGGCGGAGTAACGCGCGACCCGGGGGCGATGCATGGCGCAGGAGCGGTCGGCCCAGGAACTCTACCGCGACGATCCGCAGCGCGCCGATGCCGAGGTGTTCGGCCGGCGCGGGGAGCTTGAAGGGGCATCCTTGCAGGCGATGCAGGCGGCGGTGGGCGCGTCCATCCCGGCCGCCGCGACAATGCAGGCGGGCACGCTGCCGGCGGCCTTCGCCCGCCCCGGCGCGCTGCCGCTGCTGACCATGCCCGGCAAGGCGGCACTGCTGCTGCATGATGAACGCCCACTCTGCGCCGAAACGCCGGAGGTGTTGCTGGATGAGGCGGTGACCTCCGCGCCGGCCATGTTCATCCGCAACAATGGCGGCATCCCGCCGGAGGTGGCGGAACCGCTTGCCTGGCGCTTCACCGTGGAGGGGAAGGTGCAGGCGCCGCTGTCCCTGACGGTGGGCGATTTGCAGTCCCGCTTCCCGGTGGTGACACGCCAGTTGCAACTGGAATGCGGCGGCAATGGCCGCGCCTTCCACCAGCCGGCGGCGCGCGGCAACCCTTGGGGCAATGGCGCCATCAGCAATGGCGAATGGACCGGTGTGCGGCTGCGGGATGTGCTGCTGGCCGCAGGCCTCAGGCCCACGGCGCGCTTCACCGGGCATTACGGCGCCGACCCGCATCTGTCCGGCGAGGCGGGGCAGGTCTCCATCGCGCGCGGCATGCGGATCGAGAAGGCGCTGGATGAGGATACGCTGCTCGCCTTCGGGCTGAATGGTGCGCCCTTGCCGCATCTGCATGGCGCACCGCTGCGACTGGTGGTGCCGGGCTGGCCGGGCAGCCTCAGCCAGAAATGGCTGACCCGCATCTCGGTGCGCGACGTGCCGCATGATGGGCCGGGCATGGGCGGCACAAGCTATCGCGTGCCGCTGCATCCGGTGATTCCGGGCAGCGCGCAGGATGGGCGGGATTTCGTGGAGCTGGAGAGCATGCCGGTGCGCTCCATCCTGACCAGCCACGCGCATGGCATGCATCTGCCGGCTGGCACGCGGCACCTGGATCTGCGGGGCGCCGCCTGGGCCGGGGATCTTTCGGTGCAGGCCCAGCATGTCAGCCTGGATTTCGGCGCCACCTGGCGGAAGATGGCGCTGTTTCCGGCGGCCAACCGCCACGCCTGGCAGCGCTGGCAGGGCCGCGTGACGGTGCCGGCCGATGGTTATTACGAAATCTGGTACCGTGCGACGGATAGCGCCGGCCGGATGCAGCCGCACCAGGCTGCCAACTGGAACCCGCAGGGCTACGGCGCCAACCCGACCAGCCGTGCCGCGGTGTTCATCGGAAGGGCGCTTGCCGCAGGCGCCTGACGGGGTAATCCTACCTACGGACTATCGCAGATAAGAGGAAACAAGCCATGACACGCAAGACCGAACGGTCCGTGCAGGAACTGTACCAAGACGACCCGGAGCGTGCCGATGCCATGGCCTTCGGCCGCCGTGGCGCGCTGAAGGGCGCCGCACTGGCGGCCATGGGTGGTGCGGTGGGCGCGGCCATTCCCTTCGGCGGCAACATGCCGCCCGGAACGCTGCCCGCCCTGTTCGGCCGCCCCGCCGCGGCGCAGGGCGCCGCAGGTGCTGCCGCCGGGCCGCAGATGATGCGCATCGATGGCAAGGTGGAGATGATTCTTCAGGGCGATCGCCCACTGGTTCTGGAAGCGCCCGAGACGATCCTCGATGACGCCGTCACGCCCAACGATAAGATCTTCGTGCGCAACAACGGGCAGCTTCCGCCCGTGGCCGAGAATCCGGACGCCTGGAAGGTGAAGATCGACGGCGAGGTGAATTCGCCGCTCGAACTCAGCGTGGCCGAGTTGCGGGGCCGTTTCGACAACGTGACGCGCCAGCTCCAGATGGAGTGCGGCGGCAATGGCCGGGCCACCTTCGTACCGCAGACGCGCGGCAACCAGTGGGGCAATGGCGCCATTTGCAACGCGTCCTGGACCGGCGTGCGCCTGCGCGACGTGCTGCGCGCCGCCGGCGTGAAGGACGGCGCGAAGCACACCGGCCATTTCGGCGCGGACCCACACCTCTCCGGCGCGCAGGACCGCCAGGCGATCAGCCGCGGCATGCCCGTCGAGAAGGCGATGGACGAGAACACGCTCATCGTCTTCGCGGTGAATGGCGGACCCATCCCGCACATCAACGGCGCGCCGGTTCGCCTGCTGGTGCCGGGCTGGCCGGGCAGCCTCAGCCAGAAGTGGCTGACCCGCGTGACCCTGCTGAACGAGCCGCATCGCGGCCAGGGCATGGGCGGCACCAGCTATCGCGTGCCGGTGACGCCCATCGTGCCGGGCAGCAGCAATGACGGCTCCGGTTTCCGCGACATGACCAGCATGCCGGTGCGCTCCATCCTGTCCTCGCACGCGCATGGCACGCGGCTGTCGGCGGGCACGCGCAACCTCGACCTGCGCGGCGCCGCCTGGGCCGGCGACCAGACGGTGCGCGCGATGCACGCCAGCGTGGATTTCGGCGCGACCTGGACGGAGATGCAGGTGGCAGCCCCCGCCAATCGCTACGCCTGGCAGCGCTGGCAGGGCCGCGTGGTGCTGCCCTCCGACGGCTATTATGAAGTGTGGTACCGCGCGACCGATAGCGAGGGGCGGATGCAGCCCCACGCCCCGGCCAACTGGAACCCACAGGGCTATGGCGCCAACGCCATCGGCCGCGCCGCTGTCCTGGTGGGCTGATGCGCAAGACGCTTGCGTTCCTGCTGCTGCTGGGTGGGGGCGTGGCCCTCACCCAGGCGCCCGCCCTGCCCGCCGCCTGGGCGCAATCCACCAGCCTGGATGAAGCGACGCAGCCGGCGGAGGAGCCTTCCGTCCTTCCGGCGGGCGATGGCCAGGAGGAGGTGTTCTACGCCTGCACCGCCTGCCACAGCACCGCGATCATCCGCCGCAGCCGCTTCAGCCGCGAGCGCTGGGACGAGTTGATGACCTGGATGACCGAGGTGCACGGCATGAACCCGCTGGAAGGCGAGGAGCGCACGCTGATCGTGACGTACCTCGCGCAGCATTACGGGCCGGCCCAGGCCCCCGCGCGGGGGCGCAACCCCTTCCTGAATTAGCTCAGCGTTTCGCGCCGCCATGCCCCACCGCGGGGCCGGGCGGTGCGGCGCCGGGGTCCTTCGGCGTCTCGGCCGGTTTTTGGGCCGGGCCGTGCACGGCCGGGCCGACCGGGGCGGGGCCGGGGTCCGGCTTGCCTTCGCTGTCGCTCGTGGAGGCTCCGCCGCCGCGTTCCTGGGTGCTCATCGGGGTGTTTCCTTCGCATTCGATCCGCTTCCAACGCTCCGACGGGCCGCCGGTTTTCCGGGGTACCTTCTCTGGGGCACCGTTGACGCGCGGCCGCTGCGGCGGCACGAACCCGAAACCCATCGAGGAACCCGACCATGGCCGATGCCTTCATCTGCGACGCCGCCCGCACCGCCATCGGCCGCTACGCCGGCGCGCTGAAGGATGTGCGCCCCGACGACCTTGGCGCCGTGCCGATCAAGGCGCTGATGGCGCGCAATCCGGGCCTCGACTGGGCGGCGGTGGAGGATGTGATCTTCGGCTGCGCCAACCAGGCGGGCGAGGACAACCGCAATGTCGCGCGCATGTCCGCGCTGCTGGCCGGCCTGCCCGAGTCCATTCCCGGCGCCACGGTGAACCGCCTGTGCGGCTCCGGCATGGATGCCGTCGGCATCGCCGCCCGCGCCATCAAGGCGGGCGAGGCGGAACTGATGCTGGCCGGCGGTGTCGAGAGCATGACCCGCGCGCCCTTCGTCATGGGCAAGTCGTCCGAGGCCTTCGGCCGCACTGCGGAGGTCTATGACACCACCATCGGCTGGCGCTTCGTGAACCCGAAGATGAAGGCTGGCTTCGGCACCGATTCCATGCCGGAGACGGCGGAGAACGTCGCGCAGGATTTCCAGGTCTCGCGCGCCGATCAGGATGCCTTCGCCTACCGGTCGCAGCAGCGCGCCGGCCGCGCCCAGTCCTCGGGCCGCTTCGCGCAGGAGATCGTGCCGGTCTCCATCGCGCGGCGGAAGGGTGACCCGATCATCGTCGACCAGGACGAGCATCTGCGCCCCGACACGACGATGGAGGCGCTGGCCAAGCTCGGCACGCCGTTCCGCAAGGACGGCGGCAGCGTCACCGCTGGCAATGCCTCCGGCGTCAATGACGGCGCCTGCGCCATCCTGGTTGCGAGCGCGGAGGCGGCGCGGAAGCATGGCCTGACGCCGCGCGCCCGCGTGGTGGCGGCCGCCACGGCCGGCGTCGCGCCGCGCATCATGGGCTTCGGCCCGGCGCCGGCGGTGAAGCGCGTGCTGGCCAAGGCCGGACTCAGCCTGTCCGACATGGCGGTGATCGAACTGAACGAGGCCTTTGCCGCGCAGGCGCTGGCCGTCACGCGCGACCTCGGCTTGCCGGATGATGCGGCGCATGTGAACCCGAATGGTGGCGCCATCGCACTCGGCCATCCGCTCGGCATGTCCGGCGCGCGGCTGGTGCAGACGGCGGTGCAGGAGTTGCACAACCGGGGCGAGCGTTATGCGCTGGTCACCATGTGCATCGGCGTCGGCCAGGGCATCGCCATGGTGCTCGAACGCGTCTGAATCGTGTTGCCCCAGCGCGCTTGACGCGCGACGTGCCCCAGCGCGCTTGATGCGCGACGGGCCGCCGCGCGGCCCGTTCACCCGGCTTCCCGGCGGCCGCGTTCGAATGTTAAACATCCTTCCTCATCAGGTGGGGAGCCGGGATGTTTTTGCACCTGGGGGATATCGTCGTGCATGCCGTGGTGGAGGGTCCCACCGAGGCACCACCCCTGCTGATGCTGCATTCCATCGGCACGACGATGCAGGTCTTCGAGCCGCAGGTCACGATGCTGGCGCGCACCCATCGGGTGATCCGCATGGACATGCGCGGCCATGGCCTGTCCGGTGTGACCGATGGCGATTACTCGATGGAACTGCACGCTTCGGACGCGCTGGCGCTGCTGGATGCGCTGGGGGTGCAGCAGGCGCATGTGCTCGGCATGTCCATCGGCGGGCGCATCGCCATGCAACTGGCAGCCATGGCGCCGGATCGCGTGCTGTCGCTGATGCTGATGGACACCGCGCTGGAATTCCCGCCGCCGCAGGCCTGGCAGGACCGCATCGATGCGGTGCGGGAGGTCGGCACCGAGGCACTGGTGGATGTGGTGATGCCGCGCTGGGTGGTGGACCCGTCCCTTGCATCCTCCCAGGGTCTGCGCCGGATGCTGCTGCAGACGGATCGCCGCGGCTATGCCGGTTCCGCCGCGGCGCTGCGTGATGCCCGTGCCGCGCAGGTCGCCGGGCGCATCGCCTGTCCGACCACGGTGATGGTCGGCGACCGGGACATCGCCACGCCGCCCGAATTGGCGAAGGAGGTGCAGGCCGCGATCCCCGGCAGCCGCTATGTCGAGATCAGCGAGGCCGGCCATCTGCCGACCCTGGAACGCGCCGACCAGGCGACCGCCGCCATCCTGGAGCATTTCGCAACGCTGGCCCCCGCCGCGGGTCACGACGCCGGCATGGCCATCCGCAAATCGGTGCTGGGGGAGGCGCATGTGGCGCGCGCCGGCAGCAACGTCACGTCACTCGACGCGCCGTTCCAGGACTGGATTACTGCCAATGTCTGGGGCGGCATCTGGACCCGCCCGGGGCTGACGCGCCACACCCGCAGCCTGCTCTGCATCGGCATGATGGCTGCGCTCGCCCGGCACGAGGAATTGGAACTGCACCTTCGCGCCACCCGCAACACCGGCGTGACGCCGGAGGAAGTGGGTGAGGTTTTGTTGCAGGTCGGCGCCTATGCGGGCGTGCCGACGGCGAATGCCGCGCTTAAGATCGCCAAGGCCGTCCTCAAGGAAGAATAGGCAAATGCCAGATCCCACCGCCTTCCGCCGCCCGGACCCGGCGACGCAGCCGCCCTACGACGCGCCCGCCTATGGCAGCACGCATAAGCGCCACCCGAAGCAGAATTTGGTGGTGGTGCCGCATACGCTGACCGAGACGAGCGGCCCGCGCTTCGACCCGGCGCATTACCCGCCGCAGGTGGACATGTCCCAGCTCGGCGGCCGGGCGGCGATGGGCGAGTGCATCATCGTCGCTGGCCGCGTGACGGATGAGGATGGCCGGCCGCTGCGCGGCGCGATGGTGGAGGTGTGGCAGGCCAATTCTTCCGGCCGCTACCACCACCCGCGCGACCAGCATGACGCGCCGCTGGATCCGAACTTCGAGGGACGGGCGCGGCTGTTCACGGATGTGGAGGGCAACTACAGCTTCACCAGCATCAAGCCCGGCGCCTATCCCTGGCGGAACCACGCCAATGCCTGGCGGCCGATCCATATCCATTTCGGTCTGCATGGCGCGGGCTTCGCGCAGCGCATGATCACCCAGATGTATTTCCCCGGCGACCCGCTGCTGCCGCTGGACCCGGTGTTCAACTGCACGGCGGATGCGGCGGCGCGCAACCGGCTGGTCTCGAGCTTCGACCTGGATATCACCCAGCCGGAATGGGCGCTGGGCTACCGCTTCGACATCGTGCTGCGCGGCCCGGCCGCCACCCCCTTCGAGAACGCGCCATGACCTACACACCGGCCACGGCGAGCCAGACCGCCGGCCCCTACTGGCACATGATCGATTTTCCCGAGTGGGCCGACCTTCTGCGCGCTGGCGGGCCGAATGACGGTGTGCAAGGCGATCGCATCACACTGACGGGCCGCATCACCGATGGCGATGGCGCCCCCTGCGTCGATGCGCTGGTCGAGATCTGGCAGGCTGGGCCGGATGGAAGCTACGACACCGGCTTCCACGGCTTCGGCCGCTGCGCCAGCAACGAGGATGGCGTCTTCCGCTTCACCACGCTGAAGCCGGGCCCCGTGCCGGGCCTCGGCAATGCGACGCAGGCGCCGCATATCGTGGTGACCATCTTCGCCCGCGGCCTGATGAAGCACGTCGTCACGCGCGCCTACTTTGCTGGGGAGGTGCTGAACGCGGCCGATTCGGTGCTGAACCTCGTCGATCCCGCGCGGCGATCCACGCTGGTGGCGCAGCCGGAAGGCGAGGGCACCTGGCGGCTTGATATCTGCCTGCAAGGCGCGGATGAGACGGTGTTCCTCGACGTATGAGTGTTGCCCCTGGTGATGGCCCCGTCTTCGGCGCGGTCTTTGGCAGCTATGCGATGCGCGCCATCATGGGGGAACGCGCCTTCCTCCAGCGCATGCTGGATGTGGAGGCGGCGCTGGCCCGCGCGCAGGCGCGGCTCGGCCTGATCCCGGCGGAGGCCGCCACCGCCATCACCGCCGCCGCGCGGGTCGAGATGCTGGATATCCCGGCGTTGGCGGCCGCCACCCGCAACACCGGCTTCGCCGTGGTCGGGCTGGTGAAGCAGCTTTCGGCTGCCGCCGGGCCGGAAGCCGGGCGCTGGACCCATTGGGGCACCACCACCCAGGACATTACCGACAGCGCCTTCGTCCTGCAGATGCGCGATGCCTTCGCGCTGATCGAAGGCGATCTGGACCGGCTGATCGCGGCGCTGGCGCTTCTGGCGCAGGCGCATCGCGGCACCGTCATGGCCGGGCGCACCCATGCGCAGCAGGCGCTGCCCATCACCTTCGGGCACAAGGTGGCGCTGTGGCTGGACCCGTTGATCACCATGCGGGACCGCCTGGCCCAGGCGCGGCCGCGCATGCTGCGGCTGCAATTCGGCGGTGCCGCCGGGACGCTGGCCTCGCTGGGTGAAGACGGGCTGGCGGTGCAGCGTGAATTGGCGGCGGAACTGGACCTCATCGTCCCGGCCATCCCCTGGCATGTCGCCCGCGACGGCATGGCGGAGGCCGCCTGCTGGCTCGCCATGCTCACCGGCTGCCTGGCGAAGATGGCGACGGACATCATGCTGCTGATGCAATCCGAGGTCGCGGAAGCCTCGGAGCCTTCGGCACCCGGCCGTGGCGGCAGTTCGGCGATGCCCCAGAAACGCAACCCGATCGCCTGCGAATACGTCATCGCCCAGGCCCGAAGCGCGCAGACCCTGGTGCCGCAGGTGCTGGGCGCCATGGCGCATGAGCATGAGCGCGGTGCCGGCGGGCAGCAGGTGGAGCAATTGGCCCTGCCGCAGATCTTCCTCTACGCGCATGGCGCGCTGGACCAGGCGCTGCTGCTGGGGGAGGGGCTGGTGGTGGATGCCGCCCGGATGCGCCGCAACCTGGAGGACTCGCGCGGACTGATCGTGGCGGAGGCGGTGATGATGGGCCTGGCGCCGCTGCTCGGCCGCAACCCGGCGCATGATGTGGTGCACCACGCCTGCGACGTGGCGATGGCGGAGGGGGTGACGCTGGATGCGGCGCTGGCCCGCGATGCGCGCGTCACCGCGCATCTGGACGCGGCCGGCATCGCCCGGTTGACCGACCCGGCCAACTACCTCGGCGCCGCGCCGGCCTTCATCGATCGGGTGCTGGCCCGGCTGTCCTGATTACCGCAGCAGCTCCCCGATCGCCTCCGCCGCCCGCGCCACGGTGAAGGGCTTGGCCAGGAAGGGCGCGCCCGGCAGGCCGCGACCAGGCTCCGCCGCGCGAAAGCGGCCGGAGGCGTAGAGCACCGGCAGCGTGGGCCGAAGCTGCCGCGCCGCATGCGACAGGTCGAAGCCATCCGCGCCCGGCAGGTTGATGTCGGTCAGCAGCACGTCGATATCGGGCCGGCGGGCCAGCAGGCCCAGCGCGGCCTCGGCATCCTCCGCCTCCAGCACCAGAAAGCCGGCATCGGTCAGACCCTCGACCAGGGTCATCCGAACCAGCGGGTCATCTTCGACCAGCAGCAATGTCTGCGGCCCCGACTGCATGTGATCCATCCTCCAACGCGGAGGCTAACCACACGGCGGAGGGAAATAGGTTACTCGCAGGCGGCACGACTGCGTGAGTTGCCCTGAACACACCATGCTGTGTCCTGACTGTGGCTTTGTCCTGACTGGGCCGGCAGAAGGCGCGGCGGCGATTTCGCAGCGCACGATACCCTTGCCTACCCGGCCCGACACGCCATACAGGGCAATATGCCTCCCAAAGACATCGCCATCATCGGCGCCGGCGTCGCCGGCCTCGCCTGTGCCAAGACCCTCGCCGCCTATGACGTCCGTCTGCGGCTGTTCGACAAGGGCCGCAGCCCTGGGGGGCGGATGACGACGCGGCGGGTCGAGGCGGGCGGCCATGTGCTGAACTTCGACCATGGCGCGCAATACCTGACCGCCCATGGCGCCGCCTTCGCCGCCGTGCTGGACGCGGCGAATGCCCAGGAATGGCCCGATGCCGGGCGCCGCGTCGGCGTGCCGCGCATGTCCTCCGTGCCCCGCGCGCTGGCGGAGGGGATGGATATCGACCTGATGCGCCATGTCAGCGCCATCACCGGCGAGCCCGGCGCCTGGCATGTGCACCATCTGGATGCGCGGCTGATCCGCCCCGGCCGGCCCTTCCCCACCCAGGCGCCGGAAGTGGAGGGCCCGTTCGATGCGGTGATCCTGGCGCTGCCGGCACCCCAGGCCCAGGCGCTGCTCGAAGGCCCGGCGCCGCATCTGGCCGCGGTGCTTCAGTCCGTGCGGTTCGAGCCCTGCTGGGCGCTGATGCTGGCCTTCCCCGAACGCCTGCCGCTGCCGGATACCATCCGCCTGCACCATGGGCCGATCGGCTGGGCGGCGCGCGACAGTTCGAAACCCGGCCGCGATGCCAGCCTGGAGCTCTGGGTGGTGCAGGCCGGTCCGGCGTGGTCGCGGGAGAATCTGGAACTGACGGCGGAGGACGCGGGGGCCAGGCTGCTCGAGGCCTTCGCCGGGCTGGCGGCGGAACAGGCCCCCGGCACCGTCCTGCCCGCGCCCTTCTACCAATCCGCGCATCGCTGGCGCTACGCGCTGGTGGAAGCGCCGCTCGGCGCGCCCTGCCTGTGGGATGCCTCTCTGGGCCTGGGCGCCGCGGGCGACTGGTGCATCGGGGCGCGGGCCGAGGCGGCGGTGGACAGCGCCGGCGCCCTGGTCGCCGCGATCCGGAGCACATGACCGAGGCACGCGACCTGGAGGCGACGCTGGCGGAGGCGTTCCGGCTGATCTCGCGCGGGGTCGCCGATCGCCGCCACCCCTTCCACACGCCAACCCTGGCCACCCTGGCCGCCGATGGCGCGCCATCGGCCCGCACCGTGGTGTTGCGCGGCTTCGATGCAGCCACGCGCCAGCTTCGCATCCACACCGACCGGCGCGCCGCCAAAGTGGCGGAGCTGGCCGCGCAACCGCGCGCCAGCCTGCATATGTACGACCATGGCGGCGCCGTGCAGCTTCGCCTGTCCTGCGTGGCGACGCTGCATGCCGATGACGCGGTGGCCGATGCCGCCTGGTGCGCCAGCCGCGATTTCAGCCGCATGTGCTACGCGGTCCAACCCGCCCCCGGCACGCCCTGCGCGACCCCACCGCCGGCGCCGGTCGATGCCGAGGCGGGGCGGCCGAATTTCTGCGCGGTGTTGCTGCGGATCGACCGGCTGGAATGGCTGCATCTGGCCGCATCCGGGCACCGGCGGGCGCGCTTTGCCTGGCAGGGGCCGGGGCAGGGCGGTCCCGAGGCCGACTGGCTGGTGCCGTGACACTCGGACCCTCCTGCATCCGCAGGATTTTGGCTGGCTCGCGATCCGCCCTAATCTCACACGGCACCAGGCCGCGGCCCGCACGGCTTCGCCCATCAGCTAGGCACCCATGATCGCCACCGAGACCATTACCGACGAAATCCTCCGCCAGACCGCCTTGCGCGGGGTGGAGAAAAGCATCTGTCCCAGCGAGGTGGCGCGTGCCCTGGCGCCGGAGGAGGAGGCCTGGCGGCGGCTGATGGGGCCGATCCGCGCCGCCGCCATCCGCCTGGCCCGCGCCGGGCGGATTGAGGTGCTGCGCAAGGGCAAGCCGGTCAGCACCGACAGCGCAATCCGCGGCGTGATCCGCCTGCGCGCGGCCGCCAACCCACCCGCGGCAGCAAGCATCGACACAGCACCGGGCACCGACAAAGCACCGGGCAACGAAACGGACGAAACGGCATGAGCCAGGCAGCGATGATGCGGGGCCGCGGCACCGCCGGCCTGCCGCCGGCCGCACCGCTGGATTTCAGCCGCCTGGTGCTGCCCGGCTCGCCCAATGCGTGCCTGCTGGCACCGCCGGCCATGACGACCCAGCCGCATATCGCCCAGCCCTTGCTGCCGGTCTCGCCGGAAGCCGCCTGGGCGGCGCTGCGGATGCTGGGGGAGGCGGAGGCGCGCTGCTGGAAGATGGCGGAGTGGCCGGAGAAGCGGCAGCTGCAATGGGTGGTGCGCACGCGCTTCGCCAATTTCCCGGATCTGGTGAATGGCCAGGTGGTACCGCTGGTCGGTGGCTCCGGCGTCTTCCTGTATTCGCGCAGTCTGCTCGGCTATTACGATTTCGGGGTGAACCGCCGCCGCATTGCCGCCTGGCGCGCCCGGCTGGATGAAGCGCTGCGCGCCCGCTGACCTTCCTGGATACCGCCACCCATGCGCCGCCTCGGCTCGTTCCTGCGTGATGCCTGGGCGCTGACCCGCCCCTACTGGACCAGTGAGGAAAAGGGCCGCGCCCGGCTGCTGCTGGCGGCGGTGGTGGTGCTGAACCTGTCGCTGGTCGGCATGACGGTGGTGCTGACCTACTGGCAGCGCGCCTTCTACAACGCGCTGGAAGCGAAGGACGCCGGCACCTTCTGGTCGCTGATCTTCCTGGGTGGGGAGGCAGAGGGGACCTGGTTTCCCGGCTTCGCCGTGCTGGCGGCCGCCTATATCCTGATCGCGGTCTATCAGCTTTACCTCAAGCAGGCCTTGCAGATCCGCTGGCGGCGCTGGCTGACCGGGCGCTACCTGGATGAATGGCTGGCCGAGCGCGCCTATTACCGCATCGCCCTGACCGACCCCCAGACGGATAACCCGGACCAGCGCGTGGCCGATGATCTGCGGTTGTTCGTGGATGACACGCTGACACTCGGCCTCGGGCTGATGTCGAGCGTGGTGACGCTGTTCTCCTTCATCTTCGTGCTGTGGTCGCTGTCGGGTCCGCTGGAGGTCTTCGGCGTTTCGATCCCCGGTTACATGGTGTGGGTAGCGATCATCTATTCCGTGGTTGGCACCTGGCTGGCGCATCTGATCGGCCGGCCGCTGATCCGGCTGAACTTCCTGCAGCAACGCGTGGAGGCGGATTTCCGCTACGCCCTGGTGCGGCTGCGCGACAATGTGGAAGGCGTGGCGCTGCATAATGGGGAGGCGGATGAGAAGCGCGGCCTGCTGGCGCGCTTCCATGCGCTGACCACGAATTGGTGGGCGATCATGACCGCGACCAAGCGGCTGACCTTCTTCACCGCGGGCTATTCGCAGGTGGCCAGCATCTTCCCCATCGTGGTCGCGGCGCCGGCCTATTTCGCCGGCACCATCCCGCTCGGCGGGCTGATCCAGACCGGCAGCGCCTTTGGCCAGGTGCAGGGAGCGCTTTCGTGGTTTGTGGAAAGCTATGCGCGGCTGACCGAATGGCGGGCGACGGTGGAACGCCTGACCGGCTTCCAGCTTGCCATCGCCATCGCGCGCGCCACCACCACCGGGCCGCAGCCGGTGGCGGGGGATGGCCAGGCAGTGACGATGGCGGGTGTCACGCTCAGCCTGCCGGATGGGCGGGTGCTGGTGCAGGACGCGGCCTTGCGGCTGGAGAAGGGGGAGGCGGTGCTGATCTCCGGCGCCTCCGGCAGTGGGAAGTCCACGCTGTTCCGGGCGCTGGCGGGCATTTGGCCCTTCGGCGCCGGGGAGGTGCATATGCCGGCCGGTACGCGCGCGCTGTTCCTGCCGCAGCGGCCCTATCTGCCGCTCGGCACGCTGCGCCGCGCCGTCTGCTACCCGCTGGATGCGGCGGGTGTGCCGGATGCGGCGGTGCGCGCGGCGCTGGAGGATGTGGGCTTGGCGCGGTTGCTGGACCGGCTGGATGTGGAGGATGTCTGGGACCGGCGGCTTTCGGGTGGCGAACAGCAGCGCCTGGCCTTCGCCCGCGCCTTGCTGGTCAAGCCCGACTTCCTGTTCCTGGACGAGGCCACCGCCAGCCTGGACCCGGCGGCGGAGGCGGCGATGTACCGGCTGGTGACGGAAAAGCTACCGGAGGCGGGCATCCTGTCCATCGCGCATCGCCCGGCGGTGGCGGCGTTCCATGGCAGGGCGCTGGTGGTGGCGGAGGGGCGGCTGGGGGCGGCTTGAGGCGCCTCAACTCAGCGCATTGACCAGCCACAGGCTGAGCGCCGGAAACGCCACCAGCAGGCCGAGGCGCACCAGGTCCATCGCCAGGAAGGGCATGACACCGGCATAGATCCGCGCCATCGGCACGTCCTTCGCCAGGCCGGAGACAACGAAGACGTTCAGCCCGATCGGTGGCGCGGTCAGCCCGATGCCGACCACCACCAGCACCAATATGCCGAACCAGATCGCGGTCTCCTCCGTCGTCAGGCCGAAATCCAGCGCGGTGATGACGGGGAAGAACACCGGCAGGGTCAGCAGCATCATCGCCAGCTCATCCATCACCGCGCCGAGCACGATGTAGCAGAGCAGCAGGATGCCGAGCACCGCATAGGGCGGGTAGTTTTGGTCCGAAATCCACATCCCCAGCAGGTCCGGCGCCTGCGTCAGCGCCAGGAACGCATTGAAGATTTCCGCGCCGAGCAAAATCGCAAAGATCATCGCGGTGGTCTCGGCGGTGGCGAAAAGGCTTTCGCGAATCTGGCGCGGATGCAGCGTGCCGCGCAGCACGCCGACCGCCAGGGTGCCGATGCAGCCGATGGCGGCACTCTCGGTGGGCGTGAAGACGCCGCCATAGATGCCGCCCACCACCACCACGGCGATCAGCAGAACCGGAATCACGTTGAGGAAGGCGCGGCGGCGTTCATGGGCGCTCGGCGCCTCGCCCGGCGGGCCGAGCGCCGGCCGGAAGCGCACCATCAGCGCAATCGCCAGCACATACAGCGCCATCGCCAGCAGGCCCGGGATCAGCGCCGCCATGAACAGCTTGGCGATGTTCTGCTCCGTGCTGATCGCATAGATCACCAGGATGACGCTGGGCGGGATCAGGATGCCGAGCGTGCCGCCCACCGCGATGGTGCCGGTGGCGAAGCCGGGGTCGTAGCCGTAGCGCCGCAACTCCGGCAGCGCCGCGCGGGCGAAGGTGGCGGTGGTGGCGACGGAACTGCCGCAGACTGCGCCGAAGCAGCCGCAGGCACCGATCACGCCCATCGCCATGCCGCCCGGCTTGCGGCCGATCAGCGCATTGGCCGCCGCGAAAAGGTCTCGCGCCAGCCCGCCGCGCTCCGCCAGCGCCCCCATCAGGATGAACAGTGGAATGACCGACAGCGTGTAGTTGGCAAACAGGTGGTAGGGCGTGGTCTTCAGGTAGTTGCCGAGCGCGGTCCAATCCAGGATGTGGACATAGCCGCCCATGCCCACCAGCAGCATGGCGAGCCCGACCGGCGCGCGCAGCGCGATCAGCGCCAGCAGCACGCCGAAGCCGGTCAGCGCAAGGGCGAATTCCGGTGCCATCAGAAGCGCCCGCGGACGAAGCGCAGCGCCCAGGCCAGCGCCGCAAGCCCTGTCATGGCGAAGGCCAGCGCGCCGATGGCGACCGCCCACCAATAGGGCAGGGCCAGCAGCCCGATGGTCCGCATGCCGTTGTTCAGCGTCTCGACCGCGCCGAGGCTCATGCGTTCGGCCAGCCACAGCGTCACCGCCGCCCAGACCAGCATCCAGAACCCATCCACCACGCCAGCCACACGGCGCGGCAGCCAATTTGAGAAAGTGTCCACCAGGATGTTGGCGCGCATCAGCGTGCCATAGGCGAGGAAGCCAAACACGCCGACACCGCTGGCGATGGAGACGATCTCGAAATCGCCGCGGATCGGCTGGCTGGTGAGCCATCGCAGGATGACGCTGATGGTGGTGACCAGCGCCGCCACCAGCAGGGAGACGCCGCCCAGGAAGGCCAGTGCCCGGGCGGCGAAGCCGATGGCGCCGCCCGGCGCCGCGTTATCCCGCATCAGCCGGCGCTCCTGCTTTCGGCCGGCCCGGAATAAATCAGGCGCCGTGCTTGGCGATCAGGCCACGCGCATCGGCCAGCAGCGCCGCGCCGTCGAAGCCGCGTTCGCGCGAGCCGGCAATCCAGTTGTCAACCACCGGGCGCGTCGCCTCGATCCAGCGCTGCTTCTCCTCGGCCGAGAGCTGCACGATGGTGTTCTGGCGCCGGCGTTCCACCTGGGCGCGCACGACGGGGCCCTGTTCGTCCCAGGGCTTGGCGGCCATCTCGGCGGCGGCCATGCCGGAATTGGCGTCCAGCACCGTCTTCAGCTCGGCCGGCAGCGCGGCGTATTTCGCCTTGTTCATCGCGAGGATGAAGCTGGCGGTATAGAAGGTGGGCGTGCCGAGAATCTCGGTATGGTTGCTCACCAGTTCCTGCAGCCGGATCGAGGGCACCACCTCCCACGGCACCACGGCGCCGTCGATCACGCGCTGGGACAGGGCCTCCGGCACCTGGGGGATTGGCAAGCCGATCGGCGCGGCGCCGAGGGCGCGCAGCGCCTCTCCGGCCTGGCGGGTCGGGAAGCGCAGCTTCAGGCCGCGCATATCCTCCAGCCGGTTGACCGGGCGGTTGGCGTGGATGACGCCGCCATCATGCGCCCAGACGACGATGGGGTGCACATCGGCGAATTCCTCACGCATATGCGTCTGGTAGAATTCCTGGCAGGCGAGCGCATTCGGCCTGGCGCGGGGATCCGCCACGAAGGGTAGCTCGAACACCTCGATCCGCGGGAAGCGGCCGGGGGTGTTGCCGGGCAGGGTCCAGACGATGTCCACCACGCCGTCCCGCGCCTGGTCGAACAATTGTGGCGGGGCGCCGCCCAACTGCATCGAGGGGAAGATCTGCACCCGCAGCTTGCCCTCCGACTCCGCCTGGATCTTCTGTGCCCAGGGCATCAGGAAATGCCGGTGCACATTGGCGACCGGCGGCAGGAAATGGTGCAGACGGAGCGTCATCTCCTGCGCCTGGGCGCTGCGCACCAGGGCGGGCGCGGCGAGCGCGGAGGCCCCGAGCAGAAGGAGTTTGCGGCGTTGGACGATCATCGATGCAGGCCCCCCGTTTCCATCCGTGCTGCGAGGTCGCGCCGGACGATTGCCGGCAGTGTGGCCTGCCACGCCGGGTTCAAGCAAGGCGCAGCGCAGCGGCCTTGGCGCTGACCGCGGCGGCATCGTCGCCGGGGCGGTAGATGGCGCTGCCGATGCCAAATCCGGCGGCGCCGGCCGCGCGCCAGGCCGGGATGTTGCCGGCATCGATGCCGCCCACCGGCAGCACCCGCGTGCCCTTCGGCAGCACCGCGAGCAGCGCCTTCAGCATGGCGGGGGACCCGGCCTCGGCCGGGAACAGCTTCAGCCCATCCGCGCCCGCCTTGAGCAGCGCAAAGGCCTCGCCGGGGGTGAAGAAGCCGGGGATGCAGATCATGCCCTCCGCCTTCGCGGCGCGGACCACGGCGGGGTCGGCATGCGGGGTCACGATCAGGCGGCCGCCGACGGCGGCGATGCGCGCGCAATCGGCCGGGTCCGTCACGGTGCCGGCGCCGATCAGCGCATCCTCGCCGAATCGGTTGGCCAGGATGCGGATGCTCTCCAGCGGCTCCGGCGAATTCAGCGGCACTTCCAGCACCGCGATGCCGGCGGCGACCAACGCCTCCCCGATTCCGCTTGCCTCCTCCGGCTTGATGCCGCGCAGGATGGCGACCAGCGGGCAGGCCGTGAGCCAGTCATTCAGACCCATTGCAGGCTCCTGCCGATATGCCGCAGCCCGGCCGCGACAAGATCCGGATCGTGCCGGGTCACTGTGATGCCGCTCTGCGCCAGCGCCGCGGCATACAGCCCGGCCAGGCCGGCGGCACCGGCCAGATGCACATGCGTCACGCCCTGCGCCGCGGCCGCGATCTCATGGCCGATCAGCAGGCCGGAGAGGAAGCTGCGGGTTTCCGCCTGCGCCAGCCCGCCCATCAGGTGCAGGCTGCGGGCGCCGAACAGATGGTGCAGCAGGCCGCCGGGCTGGCGGGCGCGGGCGACGCCCCGGGCGAAGGCCTCCGGCACATCGGGGCCATCGGTGCTGGTCCGCGCCAGGATGGTGTGCTGCGACAGGGCGGCAAAGGTCTCGCCCGTCATGTGCGTGACGAAGCCGGTGACGCGCCCGCCTTCCAGCTTTGCCCATTTGCTGTGCGTGCCGGGCAGGCAGGCCAGCCCCGTGCCGATGGTCTCGGCCAGCGCCACCAGCTTGGTCTCCTCGCCGCGCATCACATCCGGGATGCCAGCGGCATCCTCCGTGGTCAGGCCGGGCACCAGGCGGATCTCGGCGCCGTCGAAGGGAATGCGGATGGTGGCGGCGGCGATCTCCGCCGGGCCGGCGGGGCAGCGGAGATAGGGTGCCTCGACCCAGCCCTGGCGGCTGCCGACCATGCCGCAGAGAAGGATGCGGGTCTCGCCCGCTTCCAGCCAGGGGCCAATGGCTTCACGCAGCGCCGCGGGAAAACCGCCCTCGGCCACGGTCAGGATGCCGCCGGGCCGATCGATTCGCGCCAATGGTTCGCCCGCGGCGCCGATCCGGTAGGCGCGCAGGCTGGTTGTGCCCCAATCGACGCCGATCATCCGCCGTTCCGTATTCCGTCCCACCCCTGTCCTGCGCCCGGGGCCGGGCGCATGCAAGAGGGGGGGGCGGAAGGTCAGACGCCGCCCATGTGCATCTGCTGGTCGCTCTGCCCGCGCATGGCCCAGCCGGTGGTGCGGTTCTCGATGGCGACGGCCGCGACATACATCGCAACCCCCATCACCGCCGTTACGATCAGCCCGGCGAAGACCAGCGGCACGTCGAAGCGGGACGACGCCAGGATCATCAGGTGGCCGATGCCTTTGTTGGCGGCCACCGTCTCCGCGATGATGGAGCCGACGAAGGCCACCGTGATGGCGATCTTCAGCGAGGCGAAGAAATACGGCATCGCCCGCGGCAGCCCGACCTTGCGAATGATGTCGGACGGCCGGGCGCCGAGCGCCCGCAGCACGTCCCGCACCTCCGGCTCCACCGTGGCGATGCCGGTGGCGACATTCACCACGATGGGGAAGAAGCTGATCATGAAGGCGGTGATTACAGCCGGCACGGTGCCGATGCCGAACCAGATCACCAGGATCGGCACCACGGCGACCTTCGGAATGGAGTTGAAGCCGATCAGCAGCGGATAAAGCCCGTGGTACAACAGGCTGGAACTGCCGATGGCAATTCCGAGCAGCAGGCCGAAGATGACGGCCAGGAAGAAGCCGATCAGCGTGGTCATCAGCGTCTGCCAGCTATTGTCCAGCAGCGGCACCCACCACTTCACCATGCTTTCCGCGATGGCCGAGGGCGCCGGCAGCACGAATTGCTGCACGTTGAAGGCCCGCACCCCGATTTCCCAGACCACGAACATGCCGATGATGACCAGCCAGGGCAGCCAGGCCTGCAGCCGGCGGCGGCGGCGCTGCGCCTGCGCCAGCGCGTTCAACCGGCGCAGCGCCTCCGGCGACATGCCGGACTCCAGGGCCGCGGATCGCGGGGTTGCGGCGGTTGCGGGGGCGGGCGCGGCGGCGGGGATGGCGGCGTCACTGGCCATGGACGACCTCCTCGCCCTTGCGGGCGGCGCTGATGTGTTCGCGCAGATCATGCACGAGGGAGACGAATTCGGGCTTGTAGGTGGTCTCCAGCGTGCGTGGCCGCGGCAGGTCCACCACCCGTTCGGCGATGATCCGGCCGGGGCGGGAGGACATGACCAGCACGCGGTCCGCCAGGTATGCGGCTTCCCGCAGGTCATGCGTCACCAGGATCACGGTCGGCTTGCGCGCCATCCAGACGCCCTGGAGCACCGCCCAAAGATCCTCACGCGTGAAGATGTCGAGCGCCGCGAAGGGCTCGTCCAGCATCAGCAAGGCCGGTTCATGGATCAGCGCGCGGCACAGGCTGGCGCGCTGCTGCATGCCGCCCGACAGCTCATGCGGGAATTTCTTGTCGAAGCCGCCGAGGCCGACGAGCTTCAGCAGGTCCTGCGCCTTCGCCTCATACATGGCGCGCTGGCGGCGAAGCTGGCGGCGATGCGGCTCCACCACCTCCAGCGGCAGCATCACGTTGTCCAGGATGTTGCGCCAGGGCAGCAGGGTTGGGTTCTGGAAGGCCATGCCGGCGATGGTGAGCGGGCCGTCCACCTCCCGCCCCGCGACCAGCAGGGTGCCGGCGGTGGCGGGCCACAGGCCGGTGACCAGCTTCATCAGGGTGGATTTGCCGCAGCCGGAGGGGCCGACGACGGCGATGAATTCACCCTTGCCAACATCCAGCGTCGCATTCTGGAGCGCCAGCGTGCCCTCCACGCCGCCATACCGCATGGCGACGCCGCTGATCTCGACGAAAGGTCGCTCCATCAGAATTCCCCGGCCCTTCCCTGGCGCGTTGGGTCGCGCACGGTCCTGTGTGCGACAGCCGAGGCCCCCGGCGCAAGACATGCTGCGCCGCACAGCACCTCATGAAGACCATGCTGCGCCCAATTCTGCTCCAGAACCGGGCAGATCGCCCAGATCGGCATCAGCGTGCCTCGAGAACCGCGGTGCAGGACGCCGGCAGCCGGGGCGGCGGACCGGGCGGGGCGGGCCGGCGCGGCGGTGGCTGGCGGGCCTCGGCGCTGAACCACCAATCGAGGCTGGCGTCGCAGCCATCGCCGGGCGGCGGGGGGGCGATGTCCTGGCACCCCGGGCTATCGGCCGGGCAGCGCAGGCGGAGGTGCATGTGGCTGTCATGCCCGCGCCAGGGCCGCACCCGCCGCAGCCAGGGGGCGCCGGCATGGTCGGCACAAAGCCGGCGCTTGATGGCAGGGTTCACCAGCAGCCGGTCCAGCCCCGGCGCCTCCGCCGCGATGCGGATCAGCGTGGCGTGGCGGGCGGTCCAGCGCGCCGGGTCCACATCCTGCCCATCCGCGCGGACGAGGGAGGGAATGGTCAGATCCTCCCGCATCGCGGCCGGCACGCGGGGCTTCGGGCGCAGATCGAGCCAGATATCGGCATCCAGCCCGGATTGGTGGCTGGCATGGCCCCAGGGCATGGGCCCGCCGCGCGGCTGGGACAGGTCGCCGATCCAAAGATCGGGCAGCCCCGCCGCGCGCGCCTGGCCCGCGATATGCGCGACAAGGCCAAGTGTCGCCGGGTGGCCCCAATGGCGGTTGCGGGAGGTGCGGATGGCCTGCCAGCCCGGCCCTTCCGGCGCCAGGGCCTGTGCCCCGGCGAGGCAGCCCAGATTGGTGCGGCCAATGGCGCGTGGCGGCGCCATGCTCGGCCGGGGCAGTGCGGCCCAGTCCGCGGCGCTGGCCGGTGGCCCCTGCTGCGACCCCTGCTGGGCCCCCTGTTGGGCCATGGCCGGGGGCGCAAGCGCCAGCAGGCCGAGAAGGCAGGCCGCGCGCAGGGCACGAAGGGAGGCAGCGCCTGGGGTCATCACATGTTGATAAGGCCAGCGGCCCAGCCACTCAACCCGGCGCGAGAAGCCCTGCAGCCACCTCGTTCTGCCATGAATTCTGACACATTTTGCACAGCAGGATGACGCCGCGCAGCCCCACGGCCTCGGGCGTGGGCGGCGCGCGCTGGGAGCAGAAGATTTGGGCCGTTATTTGGTGACCGGCGGAGCCGGCTATGTCGGCAGCCATACCGTGTTGGCACTGCGCGACCGTGGGGATGAGGTCGTCGTGCTGGATGATCTCTCGAAGGGCCACCGCGAAGCCGTGCCTCCGGGCGTTCGCCTGGTGAATGGGCGCTGCGAGGACCGGCAGACCCTGGCCGAGGCCTTCGGCGGTGGCCGCTTCGATGCGGTGCTGCATTTTGCCGCCCTGTCCCTGGTGGGCGACAGCATGCGCGACCCGCTGCGCTACATGGCGGAAAATCTGTCGGGCCTGTCCGCCGTGGCGAATGCCGCCGTGCAGCACGGGTGCCTTCGCCTGGTCATGTCCTCCACCGCCGCGCTGTTCGGCTTCCCCGAGCGCATCCCGATCGATGAGGATCAGCGCCTCGGCCCGGTCTCGCCCTATGGCGAGAGCAAATTGATGTGCGAGCGCGCGCTGGATTGGGCGGAGCGCATCCACGGCCTGCGCTTCGCATCCCTGCGCTACTTCAACGCCGCCGGCGCCGACCCGGCGGGCCGGGCCGGGGAGGATCACGACCCGGAGACGCATCTGGTGCCGCTGGCGATCGACGCCGCACTCGGCCTGCGCCCGCCGCTGATGGTGTTCGGCACGGATTACCCGACGCCCGATGGCACCGGCGTGCGGGACTATGTGCATGTGACGGATCTGGCCGACGCACATCTGCGCGCGCTGCCACTGCTGGAGCAACGTTCCGTCCGCTACAACCTCGGCAACGGCACCGGCTATTCGGTGCGCGAGGTGATCGACACAGTGGCCCGCGTCGGCGGCCGCCCCGTCCCGCATGCGCTGGGCCCGCGGCGGGAGGGGGACCCGGCGGTGCTGGTCGCGTCCTCCGCGAAGCTGCGGGCGGAGACCGGCTGGCAGCCGCGTTTCCCGAAGCTGGAGGATATTGTCCGCACCGCCTGGGACTGGCGCGTGTCGCACCCGCAGGGCTATGCGGGCGCCCGCCAAGCGGCCTGAGCCGCCCGGCCCTGCCTTGGCTTACCCGTTGAAGCGGAAGGCGCCGGCCACCTGGTCCTGTGGCTGGCCCTGGTTCGACTGGTTCTGGCTGGCCTGGCCCTGGTTGGACTGCGTGGCGGCCTGACCGGCGGCCACCTCCTTCGCCCGCGCCTCGATCTGGCGCGTCACATCGGCCAGCACCCGCGCCAGGTTCGGCAGTTGCAGCACCGGCACCACAACCATGGCGGAGGGCTCCGGCTTGCCGTCCTTGATTGCGGCGGAGGCGCTGGTCTGCACGCCGAGCGTGATGCGCGCGACGCCGCTGGCCACATGCACGTCGATGATGCCGTCGCCGAAGACGGTCGGAATGGCGGTCATGGCTGGTTCCTTACTGTTCGCGGAAGGCGCGGTGGAAGCTGTCGATCAGCGGCTGCATCATGTAGCGGGCGAAGGTGCGTTCCCCGGTCTGGATTTGCGCCTCCACCGCCATGCCGGCCCGCAAGGTCAGCCCCTCCACCGCACGGAGCTGGTCCTCGTCGAGCTGGATCTGCACACGGTAGTAACTTACGCCCCGCCGTTCATCCTCGGTCACGTCGGAGGCGACGAAGGTGACATGGCCGTGCAGGTAGGGCACGAGGCGCTGCTTGAAGGCGGGCAGGCGGATTTCGGCCTGCAGGCCCTGGTGCACCACGTCGATATCGTTCGGCTGGACATGCACCTCGGCGATGATGCGGTCCTCGGCCGGCACCAGATCCATCACCGGGTCGCCCGGGCGTACCACGGCGCCGATGGTGAAGACGCGTGAATTCAGCACCGTGCCGGCCTCGGGCGCCGTGATCTCAAGGCGGGTTGAGACATCCTGCGCCGCGCGCAGCCTTTCCTCGGCCTCACCCAGGCGCTGGCGCACCTCGCGCAACTCGGTCGAGGCTTCCTGGGTGTGGGTGTTGTTCACGCGCGCCATCTCGCGCTCGGATTCCGTGATCTGGGCGCGGGACCGGACCATCTGGTTGGTGATGTCGGTGATGTTGCCCTCCACCGAGGCCACCTGGCGCTGCAGTGCCAGAAGCTGCGGCAGCCGGGCCAGGCCCTGGCGCAGCAACTGGGCGGTATTGGTTTCTTCCGCCTTCAGCAGCACCAGCATGCGGCGCTGCGCGTCCATCTGCCCCTCGGCCGAGGCGATGGTGGCGTTGTGCTGGTCGATGCGCGAACGCAGCACCTGCATCTGGCTTTCCAGCGCCACGCGGCGTGCCTGGAACAGCGCCCGCTGGCCGCTGGTGACCTCGATAGCGCGCGGTTCGCTGGAGGCGACCAGATCGGCGGGGAAGCCGATGGTCGTCGCCCCGGCCAGTTCCGCCACCAGCCGCGCATCCTGTGCCAGCAGCGCCCAGCGCTGGCTTCGCAGGGTCTCGGTCTGCTGCTCCGCCTGCGGCTGGTCAAGCCGCATCAGCACCTGGCCGGCTGTCACGGCATCGCCGTCCCGCACCAGGATGTCGCGGACGATGCCGCCTTCGAAATGCTGGATGGTGCGGCGGGTACCCTCCACCTTCAGCACGCCGGGCGCGATGGAGGCCTCCGCCAGCGGCACGAGGCTGGCCCAGACGCCCAGGCCCACCACGAAGACGGCGACGATCACGTAGCCGAGCCACATCGCGGTGCCGGTGCGCGGCTTCGGCGCATCGAGGACGGGGTCCTCCTCCGCTGGCTGCCACAGGGCCGGCGGCGCGGAGGCGGGGCGCGGGGCGAGGTCCTGGCCGCCAGGCGTGGGCGTGATGCTGCCGATGACCCCGTTGCCGGGAAGTGGAATCGCGCCGCTCATCGTGCACCTCCGGCGTGTTGGACGATTTCAGCCGGGCGGCTGCCTTGGGCAAGCCGCTTCAGCACCTCGGTGCGCGGGCCGAAGGCCTCGGCCGCGCCGTCACGCAGCAGCAGCACCTTGTCGACTCCCTGCACCAGGGTCGGGCGGTGGGAGACCAGGATGACGGTGGCGCCCTGTGCCTTCAGCGCCTCCAGCCCCCGGATCAGCGCCTGCTCGGCATCGCCGTCGAGGTTGGAGTTGGGCTCGTCCAGCACCACGAAGCGGGGGTTGCCGTACATGGCGCGCGCCAGGCCGATCAGCTGCCGCTGGCCGCCGGACAGGTGCTGGCCGCCATCGCCGATTTCCGTATCGTAGCCCTGCGGCAGGCGCAGGATCATCTCATGGCAGCCGGCCAGCCGTGCCGCCTCGAACACGCCTTCCGGCGGTTCTTCCCGCATCCGGCTGATGTTCTTCATCACCGTGCCGTCGAACAGCTCCACATCCTGCGGCAAGTAGCCGACATAGCGGCCGAAATCCTCCCGCTGCCAGGTGAAGACATCGGCACCATCCAGCCGCACCGTGCCCGCGGCGGGCGCCAGCGTGCCGATCAGCAGGCGGATCAGCGTGGTCTTGCCGGCGGCCGAGGGGCCGATGATGGCCATGCTCTCGCCGGCCGTCAGGTTGAAGGTGATGCCCTTGATGATGGCCACCGACTGGCCGGGGAAGCCGAAGGTCACGCGTTCCGCGGAAACCCTGCCGGTTGGCGCCGGCAGCGCCATGCCCGGCGGGCGGATGCGCGGCAGGGCGAGGAAGCCGAGCAGGCGGCGATAGGATTGCCGCGCCTGCACCAGCTGCTTCCAGCCGCCGATCATCTGCTCCACCGGCGCCAGCGCCCGGCCCATGATGATGGAGGCGGCGATGGAGGCCCCGGCCGTGAGCTGCTGTTCCAGCACCAGGAAGGCGCCGACGCCGAGCACGCCGATCTGCACCGTCAGCCGGGTGAACCGGGTGATGGACAGCAGGAAGGCGGCGCGGTCCGCCGCGCGTTCCTGCGGCGGGATGGAGGCGGACAGCCCCTCGCGCCATTTGTGCAGCACGGCGGGCGCCATGCCCATGCTGTCGATGACTTCGGCGTTGCGGACCATGCTCTCGGCGCGGCGCTGGTTGGTCATGCTGGCGGTGCTGGCCTGGCGGACCAGGGACCCGGTGGCCCATTCATTGGCCAGCGTCAGCAGGAACAACAGGGCCGCGCCCGCCAGCGCGATCCAGCCGAGCGTCGGGTGCAGGGCGAAGATCACCGCGAGGTAGATCGGCACCCAGGGCACGTCGAAGACGGTGAGCGAGGCGGGCGAGCCCAACCATCCGCGGCAGGCGCCAAGGTCGCGCAGCGCCTCCATCCTGTAGGGGCGGCCGCGAAGCTGGCTTTCGATGGCGCGCAGAAAGGCTTCGGGCGCCACCTTGCCCTCGATCCAGGAGGCCAGGCGCTGCATCACCTGGCCACGCAGCCCGTCCAGGATCGCCATGATCAGCAGGGCAAAGATGGCGATGGCAGTCAGGTAGTACAGCGTATCGAGGCTGCGGGAACCGAGGACGCGGTCGAAGACCTGCATCATGTAGAGCGAGACGGTGAGCTGGAGCAGATTCACCACGCCGCTGAACATCGCGACGCCGATAAGCTGGCGCCGGCCAGCCGCCAGGGCGCGCGACAGCACCGTCTCCGGCGGGCGGTCGCCGCCGCCGGGCATCAGGGGCATCGGTGGACGCATCGGTCAGAACACTCCGGCAGGCAGCAGATCCGGCCGCAGCCAGATGGCATAGGCGGCACCCAGCACCAGGGCGATCGCCAGCAGATTGGCCAACACCAGCTTCAGCAGGCCAGGCCCGCGGGGCAGGCGGGCGATCTGGTCACGGGCGGCTTCCATGCGGATCGCCTCCGCCTGATTGTGCAGGGTGCGGAAGGCATGGGCCTGCAACTCGGCCTCGGCCTTGCGGCGCAGCGCCTCCGGCTCCATCGGCCGGGCGGCTTCGACGGCCATGGCAAAGGCCAGCAGGTCGCGCAGGCGGTCATCCGCCCGGTCGGTGATGAAATCCGCAAGACAGGGCGCGGGCGGTATGGCGAGCATGACCGGCGGCATCGGTCGTTCAGGCATCGGTCTTTCAGGCATGGCGCCTGCATCGGCGCGGCCGGGCAGGGGGCCGGCTGTAGGCTGGCCCGTCATGGGACTTCCAGACATGTCTTGTGTCCGTGAAACTGGCCGGGTGGTGCAGCAGGTGATCCGGGTGCGGGCGTCCTAGCATGCGAAGCCTGGCGATAAAACAAACGTGATGGTTGAACCCTCGCGCGGAAGGTTCCGACTCCGCCACCCGTCAGCGTTATCTATCGCAAAGATGTTTCCCGCGTGGTGACAGTCTTGCTCACGAAGCTTGGCGCGGGAATGGCAAGGTAGGCCATCCGCTTCGCCTCGACCCGTCCGCGGGTCACGGTATCCAGGATCAGCCCGCAGGCGAGCGACAGGAAGGCGAGCAGCATCAGCCCCATGGACAGCACGGCGGTGGGCAGGCGTGGCACCAGCCCGGAGGCGAAGAAGGTATGCAGCACCGGGGCGGCAAGGCCCAGGCCGGTGCCGGCCAGCACCAGGGCGATCAGTGCGAAGAAGGGCAGCGGCCTTTCCCGTCGCACCAGCAGCAGGATGGCGTTGAGGATGCGGAAGCCGTCCCGCCAGGTGTTGAGCTTGGAGGTACTGCCCGGCGGCCGCGCCCGGTAGCTGCTGGGCACTTCGCCGACCGGCATCCGCAGTTCCAGTGCGTGCACGGTGAATTCCGTCTCCGTCTCGAAGCCCTGCGCCAGGGCCGGGAAGGATTTGGCGAAGCGGCGGGAGAAGACCCGGTAGCCGGAGAGCATATCCGACACCCGGTTGCCGAAGATCACGCGCACCAGGCCGGTCAGCACCTGGTTGCCGAGCACATGGCCGGGGCGATAGGCGGCCTTGGCCTCCGTGACCCGCGTGCCGGTGACCATGTCGAGCCGGTCCTCCATCGCCAGGCGCAGCATTTCCGGCGCGGCGGCGGCGTCGTAGGTGTCGTCACCATCGACCAGGACGTAGAAATCCGCCTCGATATCGGCCAGCATCCGGCGCACCACATGGCCTTTGCCCTGCTGCACCTCCCGCATCACCTGGGCGCCGGCGGCGCGGGCGGCCTCCCGGGTGCCGTCGCGGCTGTTGTTGTCGTAGACATGGATGGTGGCGTCGGGCAGGGCGGCGCGGAAATCCGCCACCACCTTCGGGATCGCCACTTCCTCGTTGTAGCAGGGGATCAGGACGGCAATGCGGGGCACCTGGGTCATGCGGCGGCCCGGGCGGCGTTGAAGACGAAGCGGCGCGACAGCCAGAAATTGCCCACCATGCCGGCCAGCGCGCCGGCCGCGACGCCGATGACCGGGTGCGCCGCCACCAGTGGGATGTTGGCCACCATCAGCGCATAGGTTCCATAGTTGCAGGCGAAGCCGATCAGGTTGACCAGCAGGAACAGCGCCCATTGCCGGGCCATCGGCGCGCGCGGCGCGGCGCGGAAGGTCCAGGCGCGGTTCAGCGCCCAGGTGGTGGTGGCGGCGGCCAGGTAGGATACGGCACGGCCCGAATACAGCCCGAGTCCCAAGGCCAGCCCGGCATAGAGCACCGCGGTATCCACCACGAACCCCGCCGTGCCGACCACGCCGAAGCGCAGGAACTGCATGACGCCGGCCCGCCTTTCCGGTCCCAGGCGCGCGTTCAAGGCGTCGGCGGTGCGTGCGGGCATGTCGTTTCCATGCGTGGTGAATTGGGGTGACGGCCAGCAACGTCAAACCACCATAGCATGACCAAAAGGCGGCAGCTTGCGGGCGGCGGCCGCGGCTGCGAGCCTCGTTGCGTTTTTGAAGGGGTGTTGGGCGGATGCGGATTGGGCTGGTGGGTCTGGGGCAGATGGGGCTGGCCATGGCCGGCAGGCTGGCGACGCAGGGGGCGGAGGTGCTGGGCTTCGACCTCGATGCCGGGCGCTGCGAGGCCGCGCGGGCGCGTGGCGTGCGGGTGGTCTCGGCGGTGGAACAGGCGGCCGCGCCGGTGATGCTGCTGTCCCTGCCGCAGGACCGGGCGGTGGAGGCCGTGCTGCTGGCGCTGCTGCCGGCTTTGCCCAAACAGGCGGTGATCGCCGATACCTCGACGCTCGACCCGCTCGCGACGCAGCGTTTCGCTGCGGCAGCCGCCGAATGGGGCGTGGACTACCTGGATGCACCGGTCTCCGGCGGCCCGGCCGGTGCGGCGGCGGGCACGCTGGCGATGATGCTGGGCGGGGAGGCCGCGGCGATCGACCGCGCGCGTCCCGCACTGGCGCTGGTGGCGACGGAGCTGGTGCATGTCGGTGGGCCGGGTGCCGGGCAGGTGGCGAAGCTGGTGAACAATTTGATGGTCGCGACGCATCTGGCCGTAGCCGGGGAGGCGCTGCGGCTCGGCGCGCTGGCCGGCGTGGCGCCGGAGGCGCTGCTGCCGGTGGTCAACGCCGCCTCCGGCCGCTCCGCCGCGACGGAGGTGAACTTCCCAAGGTGGATCCTGCCGGGTGGCTTCGATTCGGGCTTCTCGGCGGGGCTGATGCGGAAGGATGTGCGGCTCGCTTTGGCGCTGGCCGAAAGCGTCGGCGCGGCGCTGCCCGTCTGCGGCCCGGCGGCGGCGCAATGGGAGGCGGCGGCCGCAGGCGATGCGGAGGATTTCAACCGCGTGCCCGCCGCCATCCTCGGGGGGGCATGAGCATGTTCGCGGCGAAGACGGTCCTGGCCGAGGAAATCGCGCGGCTGCTCGGCGGCCGGATCGGCAGCGTGCTGATGGGGGAAGTGGCGGCGGGGCAGGGCGCGCCCATCACCCTGCAAGACCCGGCCACCGGCCTGCCCATGGCGGACTACGCCGATGCAGGTGCTGCGGTGGCGCGCCAGGCGGGGGCGGGCGCCGTGGCGGCGCAGCGGGCATGGATGGCGCTGAGTGCGGCGGAGCGGGGCCGGCGCATCTGGGCGCTCGGCGCGCTGGTGCGCCAGAATGCGGAGGCGTTGGCAAGGCTGGAATCCGCCAATGCCGGCAAGCCGCTGCGCGATTGCCGCGCCCAGGTCGCGCGCGTGGCGGAGATGGCGGAATACTGGGCCGGCTGGTGCGACAAGATCGAGGGGCGGACGGTGCCCGTGCCCTCCGGCCATACCGTCATCATCCGGCGGGAGCCGGTGGGCGTGGTGCTGGCCATCACGCCGTGGAATGCGCCGCTGTTCACCTGCGGCTGGAACGTGCTGCCGGCCATCGCAGCGGGCAATGCGGTGGTGCTGAAGCCATCCGAATACACGCCGCTGACCTCGCTCGCCTTCGGCCTTCTGGCGGTGCAGGCCGGGCTGCCGCGCGGACTGGTGCAGGTGGTGGCTGGGTTCGGCGCGACGAGCGGGGAGGCGCTGCTGGCGGCGCCCGAGATCGCCATGGTGACCTTCGTCGGCGGCGCGGCCAGTGCCAGCCGGATCGCCGCGGCCTGTGCGACACGGATGATCCCCTGCGTGCTGGAGCTGGGCGGCAAATCCGCCAATATCGTCTTTGCCGATGCGGATCTGCCTTCCGCCGTGCAGGGCGCGCAGCAGGCGATCTTCGCCAGTTCCGGCCAGAGCTGCGTCGCCGGGTCCCGCCTGCTGGTCCAGCGATCCATCCATGACCGGTTCCTGGAGATGCTGGCGGAGGCCTCGGCGAAAATCCGGCTGGGCGATCCGCTGGATGCTGCGACGGAGGTGGGGCCTGTCGCCACCGCGCGGCAATTCGCGCATGTGACGCAGATGGTGGCGGATGGCGTGGCGGAGGGCGCGCAGCTGCTGGCCGCGCCGCGTGCCGAAAGCCTGCCCTCGGATGGCTTCTGGGTGATGCCCTGCATCCTGGCCGGCCTGCCCAACACCGCCCGCGCGGCGCAGACCGAAATCTTCGGCCCGGTGGTCGCCGCCATTCCCTTTGACGATGAGGATCAGGCAGTGGCGCTGGCCAACGCCACCCCCTACGGCCTGGCCGGCGCGGTGTGGACGCGGGACCTCGGCCGGGCGCATCGCGTGGCCGCCGGCGTGCGGGCGGGCAGCTTCTGGGTGAATGGCTACGGCACCATCCATGTCTCCGTGCCCTTCGGCGGCTTTGGCGCCAGTGGCCATGGACGGTCCTCCGGCATCGAGGCGCTGGCCGCCTATACCCAGTCCAAGGCGGTGTGGGTGGAGACGGCGGCGGCGCCGGTGCTGGGCTTCGGGCACCGGCCCGGGTAACGGAATTCACGGCGCTTGCATCGAGCCGGGGAAGGCTGTTCCCTTGGCGTACAGGGCTGACCGTGGCGCTTCGCCGCGAACGCGATCTGGGAGACATAGAAAAATGTTGCGTCGTCATCTTCTGACCGGCGCCGGGGCGGCGCTCGGCGCCTCCGGCATGGGCATGCCCGCCTTCGGCCAGGGCACCTCCGCCGCGTCCCGGGTGCTGAAGTTCATCCCGCAGGCGGACCTCGCGGTGGTCGATCCCATCGTGACCACCGCCTACGTCACCCGCAACCACGCCTACCTGATCTGGGACACGCTGTACGGCTTCGACGCCGACTACAAGGCGCAGCCCCAGATGGCGCAGGGCCATACGGTGGAGGATGACGGCAAGCGCGTCACCATCACGCTGCGCGACGGGCTTAAATGGCATGACGGCACGGCGGTGACGGCGAAGGATTGTGTCGCCTCGATCCGTCGCTGGGCGGCGCGCGATGCGCTGGGCCAGGTGCTGATGGCGCAGACGGATGAGCTGGCGGCGCCGGGTGACAAGACCATCCTGTTCCGCCTGAAGCGGCCCTTCCCCCTGCTGTTCGAGGCGCTGGGCAAGCCCTCCACGCCCGTCGCCTTCATGATGCCGGAGCGCCTGGCCAGCCAATCCCCCACCACGCCGATCACCGGCGACCTGATCGGCAGCGGGCCGTTCAAATTCGTCGCCGGCGAACGCGTGCCCGGCGCCCGCGTGGTCTATGAGCGCTTCGCCGACTACGTGCCGCGCCCGGATGGCGAGGCGAGCTGGACCGCGGGGCCGAAGGTGGCGAAATTCGACCGCGTGGAATGGCATGTGACGCCGGATGCCGCGACCGCCGCCGCGGCGCTACAGAGCGGCGAGATGGATTGGTGGGAACAGCCCACCGGCGACCTGCAGCCGCTGCTGCGCCGCAACCGCAACATCGTACTGGAAATTCCGGACCCGACCGGGTTGATGGCGATCGCGCGCTTCAACCATCTGCACCCGCCCTTCGACAAGCCGGCGGTGCGCCGTGCGATGCTCGGCGCCGTCAACCAGGCAGATTTCATGACCGCCGTCATCGGCACGGATCGCAGCCTGTGGCGCGAGGGGATTGGCTTCTTCCCGCCGAGCACGCCGATGGCCTCCGATGCGGGGCTGGAGGCGATGACCAGCCCGCGCGACGTGGAGAAGGTGAAGCGCGAGCTGGCAGCCGCCGGCTATAACGGGGAGAAGGTGACGCTGATCGCGGCGTCGGACTTCCCCTCGCTGAACGCACTCGCCCAGGTCGGCAACGACATGATGCGGCGCGTGGGCATGAATGTGGACTATATCTCCACCGACTGGGGCACCGTGGTGCAGCGGCGCGCGAGCCGCGAGCCGGCGGAACGCGGCGGGTGGAACATGTTCTTCACCTTCTGGTCCGGCCTCGACATGTTCAACCCGGGCGTGCACCAGAGCCTGCGTGGCCATGGCCAGCAGGCCTGGTTCGGCTGGCCGACGATTCCGCGCATCGAGGAACTGCGCCAGGCGTGGTTCGACGCGCCGGACCTGGCCGCGCAGCAGGCGGTGGGCCGGCAGATCCAGGAGGTGGCATTCCAGGAAGTGCCCTACCTGCCGCTCGGCCAGTATTTCCAGGCGACCGCCTATCGTCGCGACATTACCGGCGTGCTGAAGGGCCTGCCGCTGTTCTGGAACGTGCAGCGCGCCTGATCCGGCGTCTGGCGGAAGGGGCGGTGCGGCCCCTTCCGCCGGATGCCGCTTGCGGGATCGGCACAGGGCTGGTCTGATCGTCTCTCGGGATGGTTTGAACGGGAGACTGGTATGCTTCGCAGGAACCTGCTGAAGACAGGCGCAGCTATTGGTGGCGCCGCGGCGGCGCCGAGCTTCGCAATCGCGCAGCCGGCGCAAAACCGCATTTTGAAAATGGTGCCGCAGGCGAACCTGACCAGCCTGGACCCGATTTGGACCACGGCGAACATCACGCGCAACCACGGCCACATGATCTATGACACGCTGTACGGGCTGGACGCGCAGTTCCGCCCGCAGCCGCAGATGGCCGCCGGCCATGTGTCCGAGGATGGTGGGCGGCGCATCATCATCACGCTGCGCGACGGGCTGAAATTCCACGATGGTACGCCGGTGCTGGCGAAGGATGTCGTGGCCAGCGTCTCGCGCTGGATGAAGCGCAACCCCTTTGGCCAGAAGCTGGGTTCGCTGACCGATGCGCTGACCGCGCTGGACGACAAGCGGCTGCAGTTCAGCTTGAAGCGGCCCTTCCCGCTGCTGTTCGCGGCCCTCGGCCAGGTCTCCAACAGCCCGGCCTTCATCATGCCGGAACGCCTGGCCAGCACGGATGCATTCACGCAGATCCGTGAGGCCGTGGGCAGCGGGCCGTTCCGCTTCAAGCCGGATGAGTACAATTCCGGCTCGATGGTGGTGTACACCCGGAATGCGGACTACGTGCCGGTTTCCTCCGGCACGCCGAGCCTGACGGCAGGGCCGAAGATCGTGCATTTCGACCGAGTCGAGTGGCACATCATCACCGATGCCGCGACCTCGGCCGCCGCCATTCAGACCGGCGAGATCGACTGGTATGAGCAGCCGCCGCCGGAGATCCAGCAGCTGCTGCGCCGCAACCGCAATGTGCGGATCGAAGCGATCGACCCGCTGCCGCTGACCGGCATCCTGCGCTTCAACCACCTGCACGCGCCTTTCGACAACAAGAAGCTGCGCCAGGCGATGCTGCCGGCGATCAGCCAGTCGGACTTCATGCAGGCGATCGTCGGCACCGACCCGGCCAATTTCAACGCCGCCACCGGCTTCTTCACGCCGGGTACGCCGATGGCGAATGACGCGGCGATGGCCGCGCTGACCGGCCCGCGCAGCATCGACCGCGCCAAGGCGCTGATGCAGGAAGCCGGCTACACCAACGAGGTGATGCGCCTGATCGGCCCGACCGACATCCTCGCACCCTCCGCCATGACCCAGGTGGGTGCGGATCTTGTGCGCCGGATGGGCTTCAACGCCGATATCGTGCTGACCGACTGGGGCACCACGGTGCAGCGCCGCACCTCGCGTGAACCGGTTTCCGCCGGCGGCTGGAGCATGTTGTTCACCGCCTTCTCCTCCTTCGATTTTGCCAATCCGGCGGCGCATTTCCCGCTGCGCGGCAACGGTGCCGGCGCCTGGTTCGGCTGGCCGAACATCCCGAAGCTGGAGGAGCTGCGCGACGCCTGGTTCGAGGCGCCGGATGCCGCCGCCGAGCAGCGGCTGGGCCGGGAGATGCAGGAGGTGGCGATGGATGAGCTGCCCTACATCCCGGTCGGCGCCTACCTCTCGCTGACGGCACTGCGCAACAACCTGTCCGGCCGCGTGCCGGGGCTGGCGCTGTACTGGGGCATCAAGCGCGACTGATCGACTACAACGGAACAGGGAATCGACAGATGATCGGACGGCGTGGATTGATGGCGGCCTCGGCCGCGGCGGTGGCGGCCCCCAGCGTAGTTTCGGCGCAGGGTGGCGCGGCACGACGCCTGCGGGTGATTCCGCAGGCCAACCTGACCTCGGTGGATCCGGTCTGGACCACCGCGGTGGTCACCCGCAACCACGCCTTCATGATCTACGACCAGCTTTGTGCGCAGGACAGCAGCGGCGCGATCAAGCCGCAGATGGTGGAGGGCTGGACGCTTTCCGACGACCAGCTCACCTGGACCTTCACGCTGCGCGAGGGCCTCGCCTTCCATGATGGAGAGAAGGTGCTGGCGAAGGATGCCGTCGCCTCCATCAAGCGCTGGGCGCGGCGCGATCCGTTCATGCAGGTGCTGATCGGCAATGTCGCCGAGGTGGAGGCGCTGGATGACCGGCGCTTCCGCTTCCGGCTGCACCGCCCGGTGCCGCTGCTGACCATGGCGCTCGGCCAGACGCAGTTCCCCTGCTTCATCATGCCGGAACGCATCGCCAGCACGGATGCCTTCACCCAGATCCGGGAGACTGTGGGCAGCGGCCCGTTCAAATTCGTCCCCGGCGAGTGGAACCCGGGCCAGCGCGCCGTCTGGGCGAAGAACGAGCGCTACGTGCCGCGGCAGGAGGCGGTGGATGGCCTGGCCGGCGGCCGCCGTCCGAATATCGACCGCATCGAATGGACCATCATCACGGACCCGGCGACCAGCGCCAACGCGATGATGCAGGGCGAGCAGGATTACTGGGAATACCCGCTGCACGACTTGCTGCCGCTGATGCGGCGGAACCGGGAGATGGTGGTGCAGCAGCGGCTGCTGGACGGCACCTATGGCGTTTGCCGGTTCAATACGCTGCAGCCGCCCTTCAACAACCCGGCGATCCGCCGTGCGGTGGCCATGGCGGTGGACCAGCGCGACTATCTGCGCTCGGTCGCTGGCAACGACCCGGATGGCTGGGGTGTGTGCGAGGGCGTCTTCACCTGCGGCACCCCGCTGGCCAATGAGAATGGCAGCGAAATCCTGAAGACCCGCAACATCGAGCGCGCCAAGGCGGCGCTGGCCGCGGCTGGCTACAATGGCGAAAAGGTCGTGCTGATCGCGCCGGGCGACTATCCGCAGATCAACGCGCTGTCGTTGGTGACAGCCGATATCCTGATGCGGATGGGCATGAACCTGGAGGTGATCTCCACCGACTGGGGCACGCTGGTGCAGCGCCGTGCCAGCAAGGAACCGGTCGAGCGCGGAGGCTGGAGCATCATCCACACCACCTCCTCCGGCCAGTCTCTGGCGTTGCCCGTGTACCACCTGTTCCTGCGCGCCAATGCGGCGAATGCCTGGTTCGGCTGGCCTGATGAGCCGGAGATCGAGCGGCTGCGCGGCGAATGGGTGCAGACCGGCGACCCGGCGCAAAGCCGCCGCATCGCGGAGCAGTTGAACGCCAAGGCGATGGAGTCGATGTACTACATCCCGCTCGGCTTCTACTGGCAGCCGAGCGCCTGGCGCCGCAATGTCACCGGCGTGTTCCCCGCGCCGGCCACCGTTTTCTGGAACATCGGCAAGGCTTGATTTCATGATGCAGACAACCAGGCGTGGCGTTCTCGGTGCAGCAGGGGCGGCGCTGGTCGCGCCCCGGCTGGCGTCGGCGCAGACACAGGCACGCACCCTGCGCTTCGTGCCGCAGGCGAACCTGTCCAACATCGACCCGGTGTGGTCGACGGCCGTGGTGGTGCGCAACCACGGGCTGATGATCTATGACACGCTGTACGGCCTCGGCGCGGATTTCCAGCCGAAGCCGCAGATGGCGGCAGGCCATGAGATCAGCGACGAGGGCCGCCGCTGGACCATCACGCTGCGACCCGGGCTGCGCTTCCATGATGGCGCGCCGGTGCTGGCGCGGGACTGCGTGGCCTCCATCGCGCGCTGGTCGAAGCGGGATGTGCTCGGCCAGCGGCTGGACGGGCTGCTGGATGGCATGCGCGCGATCGACGACACGCGCTTCGAGATCCGCATGAAGAAGGCCTGGCCGGGGCTGGCCTTCGCGCTCGGCAAGCCCTCCGCCAATATCTGCGCCATCATGCCGGAGCGCGTGGCACAGACGGACCCGTTCCAGCAGATCCAGGATTTCACGGGCAGCGGGCCCTTCCGCTTCCTGCGTGACGAGTTCCGTGCCGGCGACCGGGTGCTCTACGCGAAGTTCGACGGCTATGAATCGCGCAACGAGCCGACGGATTTCTTGGCCGGCGGCAAGCCGGTGCATTTCGACCGGGTCGAGTGGCAGATCATGCCCGATCCTTCCACCGCCGCCGCCGCACTGCAGAACAATGAGGTCGATTGGTGGGAAGCGCCGCTGGCGGATCTGCTGCCCCTGCTGAGCCGCAATCGCAACATCGCGGTGGAACTGATCAGCGCAGCCGGCAATCTTGGCGTACTGCGCTTCAATTTCCTGCACCCGCCCTTCGACAATGCGGCGGTGCGCCGCGCCATCCTGCCGGCACTGGACCAGCGCGCCTTCATGGATGCGGCCATCGGCACGGATCCGGAAATGTCCCATGTGCCGGCAGGTGCCTTCACACCGGGCATGCCGCTGGCAAATAATGCAGGGCTGGAGGTTCTGTCCGGTCCGCGCGACATGGCGGCGGCGCAGCGGGCGCTGCGCGAATCGGGTTATGCGGGCCAGCGCGTGGAGATGCTCTCCGCCACCGATCTCCCGATTCTGCAGAACCTATCCGTGGTGGCGGCGGATCTGCTACGACGCATCGGCTTCAATGTCGAATTGCAGGCCATGGATTGGGGCACGCATATCCAGCGCCGCACCAATCGCGGCCCGGTGGACCAGGGCGGCTGGAGTGCCTTCTGCACAACCTGGGAGGGCTTCGACGTCTCCGTCCCCGGCAGCCACCAGCCGATCCGCGGCCATGGCAGCGCCGCCTGGGCCGGCTGGCCCACCATCCCGCGCCTGGAGGAACTGCGCGAGGCGTGGTTCGAGGCGCCGGATCTCGCGGCGGAGAAGCGCATCGCGGAGGAGATGCAGCGAGTGGTGTGGCAGGAGGTGCCCTTCATTCCGCTCGGCCAGGTCCTGCCGCGGATGGCGCATCGGCGCAGCATCACCGGCCTGGTGAAGGGCGGCCCGGCGCTGTTCTGGGGTGTGCGCCGCACCTGACCCATCCCGCCTGCCGCGGTGGCACGCCGTGTGCACCGCAGCAGGCCTGTGTGCGCCAGACCAGGATGAACGGTCTTGGACGCTGGCGCATCGCACAGGGATAAGGCAGGCTGCCTCTAACGAGGGCGTCTGGGATCAAGGGGCTTTAAAATATGGAACGCAGGTCATTCCTCAAGACCGGCCTTGCCGCCGGCAGTCTCGCGGCGGTGGGCGGCCATGCCGCGCCGGCGCTGTCGCAGGGGGCGCGGGCGCGCACGCTACGCTTTGTGCCGCAGGCGAATCTCGCCAATTTCGATCCGATCTGGGGCACGCAGTATGTCGTGCGCAACGCCTCCGCCATGGTGTGGGACACGCTGTATGGCGTGAACGACAAGCTCGAGCCGCTGCCGCAGATGGTGGAAGGGGAGACGGTTTCGTCGGACGGCCTGACCTGGACTTTCAAGCTACGCGCCGGGCTGCGCTTCCATGACGGCACGCCAGTGCTGGCGAAGGATGTCGTCGCCTCCATCGCACGCTGGGCGCCGCGCGACCCGATGGGGCAGATGGTGCGCGCCATCCAGAAGGAGCTGGTGGCGGTGGACGACACCACCTTCCGCTGGGTGCTGGGCAGCCCCTATCCGAAGCTGAAGTATGCGCTCGGCAAGACCAACACGCCGATCTGCTTCATCATGCCGGAACGTATCGCGACGAAGTTCGACAGCTTCACGCAGATCGATGAATATGTCGGCTCCGGCCCGATGCGCTTCATCCGCAATGAATGGGTGCCCGGCGCCTCTGCCGTGTTCCAGAAGTTCGACCAGTATGTGCCGCGCGAAGGCACGGTCAGCTGGCTGTCCGGCCCGAAGGTGATGGGTGTGGACCGCGTAGAATGGGTGGTGATGCCTGACCCGGCCACCGCCGCCGCCGCCCTGCAGAACGGCGAGGTGGATTGGTGGGAGAACCCGATCACCGACCTGGTGCCGCTGATGCGCCGCAACCGGAACATCCGCCTGGATATCGCGGACCCGCTGGGCAATATCGGCAGCTTCCGCATGAACCACCTGCATGCGCCCTTCAATTCCAAGAAGATCCGCCAGGCCGTGCTCGCGGCGATGAGCCAGGAAGACTACATGCGCGCCCTGGTGGGCACGGATGATGCGCTGTGGAAGGCACTGCCGGGCTTCTTCACACCGGGCACGCCGGCCTATACGGAAGCGGGTGGCGACATCCTGAAGGGTCCGCGGAACATGGATCGGGCCAAACGCCTGTTGCAGGAAGGCGGCTACAACAACGAGCCGGTGATCTGCATTGTGGCGCAGGACCAGCCGATCACGAAGGCGCAGGGCGACATCACGGCGGACCTGCTGAAGCGCATGGGCATGAATGTGGATTTCATCGCGACCGATTGGGGCACCACGGGCCAGCGCCGCGCCATGAAGAACCCGCCGGCGAATGGCGGCTGGAGCATGTTCCACACCTGGCACGCCGGCGCCGACTGCGTGAATCCTGCCGCCTACAACGCGGTGCGCGGCACCGGCCAGAGCGCCTGGTTCGGCTGGCCGGAATCGAAGGGCGTCGAGGACGGCGTGACGGAATGGTTTGCCGCACCGAATGCGGCGGCGGAAAAGGTGGCGATGGACAAGATCAACACCGCCGCGATCGACGATGTGGTCTATGCGCCGACCGGCTTCTTCCTGGGCTACACCGCCTGGCGCAGCAATGTCAGCGGCATCCAGAAGGGCCCGCTGCCCTTCTTCTGGGGCGTCAACAAGGCCTGATGAAAGACTGCATCCGGGCTGGGCGCCGACCCGCCCGGATGCACCGATGAACCGAAAGGTCTGATAAGCGGATGTTTGCCTATATTGTCCGAAGAGTTCTCGCCACCATCCCGGTGATGGCGATCGTCGCGTTGTTCGTCTTCTCGCTGCTCTACATCGCGCCCGGTGATCCCGCCGCGGTGATCGCGGGGGACCAGGCCACGCCGGACGATGTGGAGCGCATCCGAGCCAGCCTTGGCCTGGATCGCCCCTATCTGGTGCGGTTCGGCGCCTGGGTTTGGGATATCGCACGCGGCGACCTCGGCGTGTCGATCTTCACCAACCTACCGGTCAGCACCATGATCCAGCAGCGGATCGAGCCGACGCTCTCGCTGATGATCGTCACGCTGATCCTGGCAGTGTCCATCGCCATCCCGATGGGGGTGGTGGCCGCCCAGCGGCAGGGCACCTGGATCGACCGCGCGGTGATGGGCTTCGCCGTGCTTGGCTTCTCCGTGCCCGTTTTTGTCGTGGGCTATGTGCTGGCCTACATCTTCGCGCTGGAGCTGGATTGGCTGCCGGTGCAGGGCTACACGCCCTTCGCGCGCGGCTTCTGGCCGTGGCTGGAGAATCTCATCCTGCCCTCTGTCGCGCTCGGCAGCGTCTATATCGCGCTGATCGCGCGCATCACCCGCGCCACGATGCTGGAGGTCTTGCAGCAGGACTACATCCGAACGGCCCGCGCCAAGGGTCTGAACCAGTCCGGTATCCTGTTCCTGCATGCGCTGAAGAATGCCGCCGTGCCGATCATCACCGTCATCGGCATCGGCATTGCGCTGCTGATCGGTGGTGCGGTGGTGACGGAAAGCGTCTTCGCCATTCCGGGGCTCGGCCGCCTGACGGTGGATGCCATCCTGCGGCGTGACTACCCGGTGATCCAGGGCGTCGTGCTGCTGTTCAGCTTCATCTATGTGCTGGTCAACCTTGCCATCGACCTGGCCTACACCCTGTTCGACCCGAGGATCCGGTATTGAGCACCGCAGTCATTCAAGGCGGCTCCGTCGCCGGGCTCCCCCCCGGGGTCAACGCCGCTGTCCCGATGCAGGACATCATGCCGCCCGTACGCGCGCGCGGTGGCGTGTTCGGCTATGTCCGTCGCAATCCGACCATCGCCATTGGTGGGTTCCTGGTGTTCGCGATGATCTTCGTCGCGGTCTTCGCCCCCTTCCTGACCAGCAAGGACCCGACGGCGCTGGCACCGGCGCTGCGCACGCGTGAACCATCCGCGCAATTCTGGTTCGGCAGCGACATGCTGGGCCGCGACATCTACTCGCGCGTGCTGTACGGCGCGCGCGTCTCGCTGACCGTGGGCTTCGCGGTGGCGATCTGCGCCTCGGCCATCGGGCTGTTCATCGGCCTGGTCTCCGGCTTCATCCGGGTGGCCGACAGCATCATCATGCGGATCATGGATGGCATGATGTCCATCCCGTCCATCCTGCTGGCGATCGCGCTGATGGCGCTGACCCGCGGCAGCGTGGGCAATGTGGTGCTGGCCATCACCATCGCGGAAATCCCGCGCGTCTCGCGCCTGGTGCGCGGCGTGGTGCTGTCGCTGCGCGAGCAGCCCTATGTGGATGCGGCGGTGGCGTCGGGCACGCGCACCCCGATGATCATCATCCGCCACATCCTACCCAACACGCTGGCGCCGCTGACCGTGCAGGCCACCTATATCTGCGCGAGTGCCATGATCACGGAGGCGATCCTGTCCTTCATTGGCGCCGGCACGCCGCCCATCATCCCGTCCTGGGGCAACATCATGGCCGAGGGCCGCGCGCTCTGGCAGGTGAAGCCCTATATCGTCTTCTTCCCGGCGCTGTTCCTGTCCATCACCGTGCTGGCCGTGAACCTGCTGGGCGACGGGCTGCGCGATGCGCTCGACCCGCGCATGGCCAAGAGGCTCTAACGACATGGCACTTCTCGAAGTCGATATGCTGCAGACGCATTTCCGCGCGCCCGACGGTGTCAACCGTGCCGTCGATGGTGTCTCCTTCCACGTGAATGCCGGGGAGACGCTGGCGATCGTGGGCGAAAGCGGGTGCGGCAAATCCGTCACCGCCATGTCCATCCTGCGGCTGATCCCGGAGCCGCCGGGCAAGATCGCCGGCGCCATCCGCTTCAACGGCAAGAACCTGCTGGAAGCGACCGACAAGGAAATGCGGGCGATCCGCGGCAACGAGATCAGCATGATCTTCCAGGAGCCGATGACGAGCCTGAACCCGGTGCTGACCGTGGGCCGCCAGATTGGTGAGACGCTGCGTTTGCACCAGGGCATGTCCGCCCAGGCTGCCGAAGATCGTGCCGTGGACATGCTGAACCTGGTCGGCATTCCCGAGGCCAAGCGGCGCGTGAAGGAATATCCGCACCAGCTTTCCGGCGGCATGCGGCAGCGCGTGATGATTGCCATCGCGCTGGCCTGCAACCCGAAGCTGCTGATCGCGGATGAGCCGACCACGGCGCTCGATGTCACCATCCAGGCGCAGATCCTGGACCTGATGCGGGACCTGAAGCATCGCGTGGGGGCGGCCATCGTGCTGATCACCCACGACCTCGGCGTGGTGGCGGAGGTCGCGGAGCGCGTCGTCGTCATGTATGCCGGCAAGAAGGTCGAGGAAGCGCCGGTGCATGCGCTATTCAACCGCCCGCGCCATCCCTACACCCAGGGCCTGCTCGGCTCCGTGCCGAAACTCGGCTCGTCCCTGACCGGGGAGGCGACGCGACTGGCGGAGATTCCCGGTCTGGTGCCGAGCCTGAAACAGAAGATCCCTGGTTGCGTCTTCGCCTCCCGCTGCGCGCATGCGACGGACCTCTGCACGGCCTTCGCGCCGGCGCTGGAGGAGAAGGCGCCGGGGCATGTCGCCGCCTGCCACTATGCCTTGCGTGAAGGGGCCCTTGCCGCATGAGCACCGTGCCCCTGTTGCAGGTCAATGACTTGAAGAAGCACTTCCCGATCCATGGTGGGTTCTTCGGCGGCGTCACCGCCAAGGTCTATGCGGTGGATGGCATCTCCTTCGACATCGCGGAGGGGGAGACGCTTTCGCTGGTCGGCGAATCGGGCTGCGGCAAATCCACCGTCGGCAAGGCGCTGCTGCGGCTATTCCCGCTGACGGATGGCCAGGTGATCCTGGGCGGCACACGCATCGATGACATGCCAAGCAGCACGCTGCGGCCGCTGCGGCGGCGGATGCAGGTGGTGTTCCAGGACCCGTTCAGCTCGCTGAACCCGCGCATGCGGGTGCGCGACATCCTGGCCGAGCCGATCCGCAATTTTGGGCTGGCGAAGAACTCCGCCGATCTGGAAGCGCGGCTGGTGGCGCTGATGGACAAGGTCCGGCTGCCGAAGGACGCCATCAACCGCTGGCCGCATGAATTCTCCGGCGGCCAGCGCCAGCGCATCGGCATCGCCCGCGCCCTGGCGGGTGAGCCGGATTTGATCATCTGCGACGAGGCGGTCTCCGCGCTCGACGTCTCGGTGAAGGCGCAAATCGTCAACCTGCTGCAGGATCTGCAGAAGGAACTGGGCTTGGCGATGCTGTTCATCAGCCACGACCTGGCGATCGTGGAGCATATGACGCACCGGGTCGCGGTGATGTATCTCGGCAAGATCGTGGAGGTGGCGCCGCGGCGCAGCCTGTTCGCGGCGCCGAAGCATCCCTACACGGAAGCGCTGCTGTCCGCCGTGCCGCAGCCGACGCCGGGCATCCAGCGCCAGCGCGTCATCCTGAAGGGCGACGTGCCCAGCCCGATCAACCCGCCCACGGGCTGCCGTTTCCACACCCGCTGCCCCTACGCCTTCGACCGTTGCCGGTCGGAGGAGCCGGTTCTGCGACCGATCCGTGACACGTTGGGGGAGGGGCATATCAGCGCCTGCCACCTGCACGACCTGCCCGATGCCGAAAATCCGCTCGCCGGGGCCAAGGGTGCAGCACTTCTCGCGGTGGGGTGACGGTTTCGCCATCGCCACGCTTGACGAGGCGCGGGACCGGGACGACTCTCCGAAGCTAGGGCGGCCCCCAACCGGGGGCCGGCAGGCCAAAATTCGGGGAGAGGCGCGATGCCGCAGGTGACACTGACGGTCAACGGCACGAAACACACGGTTGAGGTCGAGGCCCGCACCCTGCTGGTCGAGACGCTGCGGGAGCAGCTTCGCCTCACCGGCACGCATGTCGGCTGCGATACCAGCCAATGCGGCGCCTGCGTCGTCCATATGGGCGGCGATAGCGTGAAGGCCTGCACGATCCTGTCCGTCCAGTGCGACGGCAGCGACATCACCACCATCGAGGGGCTGGCCGCGGCCGACGGCACCCTGCACCCGATGCAGGAAGCCTTCCGCGAATACCACGCTCTGCAGTGCGGCTTCTGCACACCGGGCATGGTCATGTCCGCCATCGACCTGGTGAACAAGCACCCGGACGGGATGAGCGAGAAGGAGATCCGGGAGGGTCTGGAGGGTAACCTCTGCCGCTGCACCGGCTACCACAACATCGTGAAGGCCATCGCCGCCGCGCAGGACGTGATGCACGGCCGCGTCTCCGAACTGGCCCGCGCCGCCGCGGAGTAGCCTGGCGTTTCGAGGCCAGGGCCGCGGAACAGCCCCCCGCCAGAGGGGGCGCCGCGGTTCAACGGGGAGGAATGAACGATGAACGTGGTGACACCCTTCGAGGGCATCGGCGCCAGCCTGCGCCGCAAGGAAGATTATCGCTTCCTGCTGGGTCGCGGTCAGTATGTGGATGACCTCAACCGGCCGGGCCAGACCCATGCCGTGATGCTCCGCAGCCCGCACGCCCATGCAACGATCGACCGTATCGACACCGCGGCCGCCAAGGCGATGCCGGGGGTGAAGGCGATCTTTGTGGGCGAGGACATGGCGGCCGAATCCATCGGCGGCATTCCCTGCGGCTGGCAGATCCACAACAAGGACGGCTCGCCGATGGCGGAGCCGATGCACCCCGCCCTGGCGCTCGGCAAGGTGCGCCATGTGGGCGACCCGGTGGCGGTGGTGATCGCGGAGACCAAGGCGCAGGCGCGGGATGCGGCGGAAGCCATCGTGGTGGACTACACGCCGCTGCCCGCGGTTTCCTCCACCGAGGCCGCGGTGAAGCCCGGCGCGCCGCAGGTGCATGAGGGGGCGCCGGGCAACCTTTGCTACGATTGGCACATCGGCGACAAGGCGGCGCAGGAAGCGGCCTTTGCCCGCGCCGCCCGGGTGGTGAAGTTCGAGACGACGAACAACCGCCTGGTCCCGAACGCCATGGAACCGCGCGCGGCGATCGGCGCTTTCGACAGTTTCTCGGGCGATTACACGCTCTACACCACCAGCCAGAACCCGCATGTGATCCGGCTGCTGATGGGCGCCTTCGTGCTGCACATCCCCGAATCCAAGCTTCGCGTGGTGGCCCCCGATGTGGGCGGCGGCTTCGGCAGCAAGATTTACCACTACGCTGAGGAAGCCATCGTCACCTGGGCCGCCGGCAAGGTGAAGCGGCCGATAAAATGGACCTGCGAGCGGTCCGAATCCTTCATGTCCGATGCGCATGGGCGCGACCATGTTTCCACCGCCGAACTGGCGCTGGATGCGGAGGGGAAGATCCTTGGGCTGAAGGTCCACACGCTGGCAAATATGGGCGCGTATCTCTCCACCTTCGCGCCCTGCGTGCCGACCTACCTCTACGCCACGCTGCTGTCCGGCGTGTACGCCACGCCGGTGATCTATGCCGAGGTGAAGGCGGTGTTCACCCACACCGTGCCGGTGGATGCGTACCGGGGCGCCGGGCGGCCGGAGGCGACCTATCTGCTGGAACGGCTGATGGATGTGGCGGCCGCGGAAGCGGGCCTCGACAAGGTGGATTTCCGGCGCCGCAACTTCATCCGGCCGGACCAGTTCCCGTACCAGACGCCCGTCGCGTTGCAGTATGACAGCGGCGATTATCATTCGACGCTGGAAGCCTGCCTGGAGACGGCGGGCTGGGCCGAATTCGAGACGCGGCGGGCCGAATCCAAATCCCGCGGCAAGCTGCGCGGCATCGGCATCTCCACCTATGTCGAGGCCTGCGGCATCGCGCCCTCCGCCGTGGTGGGCAGCCTCGGCGCGCGGGCGGGGCTGTACGAGGTGGGCACCATCCGCGTGCACCCCACGGGCAGCGTCACCGTGCTGACCGGGGCGCATAGCCACGGGCAGGGGCATGAGACGACCTTCGCGCAGCTCATCGCGGACAAGCTCGGGGTGCCGACGGCGAATGTGGATATCGTGCATGGCGACACGGCCAAGGTGCCCTTCGGCATGGGTACCTATGGGTCGCGCAGCCTGGCGGTGGGTGGCTCCGCCATGGACAAGGCGATGGACAAGATCATCGCCAAGGGCAAGCGCATTGCCGCCCATCTGATGGAAGCCAGCGTCGAGGATGTGGAGTTCGAGCGCGGCACTTTTCGAGTCGCCGGCACGGATCGCACCAAGACCCTCACGGACATCAGCCTGGCTGCCTACGTCCCGCACAACTACCCGATCGACGAGATCGAGCCGGGGCTGGAGGAGACGGCCTTCTACGATCCGAAGAACTTCACCTATCCGGGTGGCTGCCACATCTGCGAGGTGGAGATCGACCCGGATACCGGCCGCGTCGAGGTTCTGAGCTTTACCGCGGTGGATGATGTGGGCCGGGTCATCAACCCGATGATCGTCGAAGGCCAGGTGCAAGGCGGCGTGGCGCAGGGCATTGGCCAGGCGCTGCTGGAGGCGGCGATCTATGATGCATCCGGGCAACTCGTCTCCGGCTCCTTCATGGACTACACCATGCCACGGGCCGGGGACCTGCCGGATGTCGGCGTCGCCACCCACGTCACGCTTTGCACCCATAATCCGCTGGGGGTGAAGGGGTGTGGCGAGGTCGGCGCCATCGGGTCGCCGCCGGCGGTGATGAATGCGGTGGTGGATGCGCTGCGTGACTATGGCGTGCGCCATGTGGAAATGCCGGCGACGCCGCAGAAGATCTGGGGCATCGTCAACGCACACAGGCTTGCGGCCGAATAGCTGAGGGAACCGGAAAATGTATGATTTCGCCTACCACAAGCCCGCCTCGGTCGCGGATGCCGTGAAGATCCTGGCGGCCGATCCCGATGCGCGGCCGATCTCCGGCGGCATGACCCTGCTGCCGGCGCTGAAGCTGCGGCTGAACAAGCCGACCTCCGTGGTCGACCTGTCCGGCATTGCGGAACTGCACGGCGTGAAGCGCGAAGGGGACAAGTTGGTGATCGGCGCCCTGACCCGGCATGTGGAGGTCGCGACCTCGGCCGAGGTGCAGGCCGCGATCCCGACGCTCGCCGCCATGGCCGGCACCATCGGTGACACCCAGGTCCGCAACCGCGGCACCATGGGCGGCTCCGTCGCCAACAACGACCCCTCCGCCGATTATCCGGCGGCGCTGCTGGCCCTCGGCGCCACCATCCAGACCGACAAGCGCAAGCTGGCGGCCGAGGATTTCTTCACCGGCATGTTCACCACGGCGCTGGAAGTCGGCGAATTGGTGACGGCGATCCATATCCCGATCCCGACCAAGGCCGGCTACGCCAAGATGCGCAACCCGGCCAGCCGCTATTCCATGGCCGGCGTCTTCGTGGCGCAGACCGCGGCCGGCGTGCGCGTGGCGGTGAATGGCGCGGGCGCCAATGGCGTGTTTCGGGAGAAGGCGATGGAAGCGGCGCTGACCGCCAACTGGTCGCCCGATGCCGTGGCCGGCGTGAAGGTGGACCCCGGCCTGCTGAATGGCGACATCCATGGCAGCGCCGAATACCGCGCGCATCTGGTGACCGTCATGGCCAAGCGCGCGGTGATCGACGCGGGCTGACAGCGGACGCCTGCCTTTCCAGCCTGCCCGGCTTGGCGCAGGCTGGAATCCGCTTGGCAGGAGATACCGCGTGCAAATTGACGACCCGACCATCATCGCGGAGGTACGCGCCGTCTTTGACCGCTACGAAGCGGCGCTTATGGCGAATGAGACGGAAACCCTCGACGCCATCTTCTGGGCGGACCCGCGCACCGTGCGCTTCGGCATCGGCGAAATCCTGTATGGCATCGAGGCCATCCGGGCCTGCCGCGCCTCGGTGAAGGCCTATGCCCAGCGCACCCAGCGCCAGGTGCGGATCACCGCCTTCGGGCAGGATGTCGCGGCGACGCATCTGGAATATGAACGCATCGGCACCGGCCTGGTGGGGCGGGAGACCAAGATCATGGCGCGCATCCCGGGGCAGGGGTGGCGGGTGGTCTCGGCCCATGTCTCGCTGCTGGCCGCCGGTGATCCGGGGCGTGTGATGGGAGAGCTGCGTTGAGCGAGGCAGGGCTCCGGCCGCATGTGGTCGTGATCGGCGCCGGGATCATCGGCGCCGCAACCGCGATCGGCGCGCTGCGCGAAGGCTACCGGGTGACCATACTGGAGCCGGGCGAGCCGGGTGGCGAACAGGCGGCGAGCTACGGCAATGGCTGCTGGCTCAGCCCCATGTCGGTGATCCCGCCCGCCAGCCCCGGTCTGTGGAAGAAGGTGCCGAAATTCCTGGCGGACCCGCTGGGGCCGCTGGCGATCCGCTGGACCTACCTGCCGCGCGTGCTGCCCTGGTTGGCGCGCTACCTCTGGGCCGGCTGGACGGAGGCGAAGGTGCTCCGCGCCGCGCAGGCACTGCGCCCGCTGCTGGTGGGCAGCCCGGCGCTGCACAAGGAATTGGCGGACCAGGCCGGCGTCGGCCACCTGATCGAGCGCCGCGGCCTCATCTACATCTATGAGAATCGCGCCCAGTTCGAATCCGAGGCGATGGCCTGGCGCATCCGCAAGCAGGTCGGCATCGAATGGCTGGAACTGGATGCGGATGAGATGCGCCAGCGCGAGCCGGACCTCGACCGCCGCTACACCTTCGGTGCGCTGGTCGAAGAAGGTGGGCATTGCCGCGACCCTGGCGCCTATGTCGCCGCCCTGGTGGCACAGGCCTGTGCGGAGGGTGCGGTGCTGCGGCGTGACGCGGCCACCGGCTTCCGGGTCGAGCAGGGGCGGCTCAAGGCCGTGGTGACGCAAGGCGGGGAGGTCGCTTGCGACCGCGCGGTGATTGCCGCCGGCGCCCATTCCCGCAAGCTGGCGGCCTCGGTCGGATCTGACGTGCCGCTGGAGACGGAGCGGGGCTACCACGCGATGGTGGCGGATGCCGAGGCCGGGCCGCGCACGCCGATGATGCCCTATGACGGCAAGATGTCCGTCACCTGGACGGATCGCGGCCTGCGCTGCGCCGGGCAGGTGGAAATTGCCGGGCTCGACGCCGCGCCCAACTGGAAGCGGGCGGAGATTCTGCGCGACCATCTGCTGCGCAGCTTCCCCGGCCTGCCGCGGGACCTGCCGGCTGGACGGGTGAAGATGTGGATGGGGCACCGGCCCTCGATGCCGGATGGCTTGCCCTGCCTCGGCCCGGCCGCTGCAACGCCGGATGTGTTGCTGGCCTTCGGTCATGGACACACCGGCCTGGTGGCGGCGCCGCGCACGGCGACCGCGATTGTGGACCTGCTGGCTGGCCGCAAACCGGCCCTGCCGATGGAATCATTCAGCCCGGCACGATTCGCATGACCCTGGATGGCGCAAGAAGGCTCCGTCGCTAGGAATCCTTGCGCTTTTCGCTGGTTTTTCTTGCTACCGGGTGCAATCTTGCACTGTGGCGGCCCTGCATCGTGTCGGGTCGTGTCCACAAGTACGGATTGCATAAGAACGTGTTTCCCGACAACGAGCAGGGCGGCGCCGGGTCCGTCGAAGCCGAAGTGAAGTGGTACAACGCCCGCAAGGGCTTCGGCTTCGTCCTGGGACCGGATGGACAGGACGTCTTCTTCCATGCCTCGGCCTTAACCGAGGCGGGCATCGAACCGCCGGACACCGGCGACAAGTTGAATTGCGAGATCGGGGCGGACCGACAGGGCCGGCGCCTGGTCACGCGGATTCACTCGGTCATCAAGGGTCCGGGCGGCGGCGACAGGGCCGCACGTCCGGGTGGGTTCGGGGATCGTCCGCCGCGTCGGGATTTCGGAGGCGCGCCGGGTGGCTTCGGTGATCGTCCGCCGCGCCGCGACTTCGGTGGCGCCCCCGGCGGCTTCGGAGACCGGCCGCCGCGCCGGGACTTTGGTGCCGGTGCCGGTGGTGGCGGCTTCGGCGATCGTCCGCCGCGCCGGGACTTCGGTGGTGGTGCACCGGGTGGCTTCGGCGCCGGTGGCGGTGGCTTCGGCGCGCCGCGTGGCAATTTCGGCGACCGTCCGCCGCCGCGCCGCGACAGCGGCCGGGACGAGGGCGGCCCGACCTATGCCGTGCAGGGCACGGTGAAGTGGTTCGACCAGGTGCGCGGCTTCGGCTTCGTGACCCCGGAAGATGGCGGGCAGGACGTGTTCCTGCATTCCTCCGTCCTGCAGCGCGCCGGCCGGGCCGATGTGCAGCAGGGTGAGAAGGTGGCGCTGGATGTGCGGGACGGCCAGCGCGGCCGTCAGGCCGTCAACATGAAGGAATAGCCCAGCCCTTATCGGCTTGGCTCGGAAAGCCCCCGACGCGAAAGTGTCGGGGGTTTTTTTGTGAAATTAACCAAAAACCGTCCATTACGGCGAGTGTCAGGCTGCAATTTAACTTTCTGTTGAGGATCCGGGGCCGAGTGTAAGGACATCGCGACGCTTCGCTCGTCGCGTGGAAATCGCCATACGGGAAGATCCCGGAGGAAACGCGATGTCGAGCGCTCATCCATGTCATCGCCCATGGCCGCCTACGCGGCTCCGCCGGGGGAGGCCGGGCTATTCTACGATCCGGTTTTACGCCTGGGCATTTCCTGGCTCGATGCGCCAGCCCGCGGCGACCCGCCCAGCGATGCGGCGCGCGCCGCGAGCCTGGCCGAAGCCGTAGCCGGCATCGTCGCCATCGCCGCCGCCCGTGCGCGTACCCCTGCCGAGCACCTGGCCCTGCGGCGCGCGGTGGACCGCGCGCTGGGGCTGCCGGACCGGATAAGCGGGGACCTGCAGGCGCCAGACCCGCGTGAGGGCGGGCTGGATGACCCGCCCTCGATCTGCGACGCCCAGACGGGGCGGGAGGCGGATCGGCTCGGTGCGCTGATGCGGCGGCAGGCGGTCGGCTGAACCGTCTGGTCAGCCGAAGCGTGCAGGCCGCAGCCCGCCATGCAGCCAGTTGACCAGGGTGTAGATGTCATAGACCGGCAGTCCGAGCTCCGCCTGCAATGCAGCGGCGTAGGGCGGCATATTGGTGCATTCCAACACGATTGCCCCGACCTCGGGATGCCGTGCCACCAGGGCGCGCCCGGCATCCAGAATATCCTGCTCGGCCAGCGCCACATCCATGTCCGACGCCTCGGACTGGATCAGCACGCGAAAGAACTCCCGCCCGCCTTCCGTCCCCTGCACGGGAATGTCCAGCGGCACATTCGCAGCGCGCAGATGCGCGGGTGTCAGCGAACTGCTGTTGACGGTCACCACCCCGACCCGCTTGCCTGGCGGCAGCATCGCCTGCACCCAGGGCACCTGCATGAGGGATGAGGTCGCGACCGGCACTTGCACCGCCGCCGCAAGCTCCGCCTGGAACAGGCTCAGGAAGCCGCAATTGGTGGTGATGGCCTCCGCCCCCAGACCCACCAGGTCCCGCGCAGCTTCGATGAAGTCCGGCAGCAGGCCCCGCGCGCCCTGAAGCACCACCTTCTCCGGCGTTGCACCGCGCACCACGCGGAACAGCACCGGGAAGGGCCAGGTGGTGCCGTTGCCCATGTCGCCCGGAATGCGCGGGAATCGCGCCTCCAGCATCAGGATGCCGAGCGGCGCGCCGTAGATGGATTTACCGCCACGGGCGATACGGGGAGCAGGGGAGGGGCTGGACATGGCCAAAGCCTAGCCCGTTGACGCTTTCTGTCCAGCCGGGCGTGGCAAGGGGTTGCACCGAAGGCGCCAGGGCGGTTCTTCTACGCGTGAACAGGCTGAGGACTGCCAAAATGAAATTCCGACATCGCCTTCTGCTGCCGCTGCTCGCCGCGCTGGGCGCCGCGGCGCCGGGCCTAGCGCAGGCGCAGGATGCCTGGCCGTCGCGGCCGATCGAATTCCTCGGTGGCTTCCCCAACGGCTCCGGCGTGGACATCTACGCTCGCCGCATCGCGGAGCCGTTGTCCCAGGCGCTGGGCGTGCCGGTCGTGGTCAACAACCGCGTCGGTGCCGGCGGCAACATCGCCTCCAACCACGTGGCCAAGGCGCGGCCGGATGGCTACCTGATCCTGTTCGGCACCGCCGGCACGCATGCGATCAACGCCACGTTGTATCGCCGCCTGCCCTTCGACCCGATGCGCGACGTGACCCATATCGCGCATCTGGGCGACGTGCCGAATGTTCTGATCACCAGCATGCAGCACCGGCCGCAATACACCGACTGCGCGGCGCTGATGGCAGATGCCAAGGCGCGGCCCGGCGCGCTGAACTACGCCAGCACCGGCAATGGCGCCTCCACACACCTGGCGGGCGCCGTCTTCGCCTCGACGGCGGGGATCGACATGCTGCACATCCCCTTCCCCGGCCAGGGGCCTGCCATGGCCTCCCTGCTCGGCGGGCAGACCGACCTGTTCTTCAACCAGGCCGGCCCCTCGGTGGGCATGATTCGCCAGGGTGCCGTGCGCGGGCTGGGCGTCACCACCCCGCAGCGCCTGGCCGCGCTGCCGGACGTGCCGACCATCGCCGAGGCGTGCAACCTGCCGGGCTTCGAGAGCACCACCTGGTACGGCGTCTTCGGCCCTCCCGGCCTGCCGGCGCCGATCCAGCAGCGCCTGAACATGGAAATCCGCAAGATCATCGAGGCGCCGGAATTCCGTGACTGGCTGGTGAACAGCCAGGGCATCGCGCCCTCCACCGTGCGCACGCCAGAAGCGTTCCGCCAGGTGCATGAGCAGGACATCGCCCGCTGGGGCCAGATCGTCCGCGCCGCCGGCGCCCAGGTGGACTGACAGACGGGAAGGGGGGGCGCCATGGCGCCCCCCATTTTCAAGCGAGGATGAAGTCGGCCGCCGTCAGCGCATGCAGGCCGAGGACGACGAAGGCCAGTTCCGCCACCACATCGGCATCGTCACTGTCGAACCAGACGATGGTGTTGCCCTGCGCCTGTGTGATTCGCACCGCAGCCACGCCGGGCGTGAAAGCGCCTTGGCCCAGAAAGGCGATGGGCTGGCTGGACAGGGCCGAGAGATCGAGCAGATCTTCCCCGACGACGAAGCCGTTGATGCGATCTCGCTGCGTAAGGCTGCTCTCCGCCGTGGCGGTCCAGCGGAAGACATCCGCGCCGGCCCCGCCGAGCAGGACATCAGCATCGAGACCGCCGATCAGGGTGTTGTCGCCATCGCCACCGATCAGGATATCGCGGGTGTCGCTGCCGAGCAGCAGGTCGTTCCCTGCTTCGCCGCGCAGCGTATCCATCAAGCCATTGCCGGCGATCAGCGTATCGTTGCCGGCGCCGCCAAACAGATGGTTGTTTCCGCTGCCGCCCTCCAGCCGGTCATCGCCATCCCCGCCATACAGGCGATCATCGCCGGCACCACCCGACAGCACATCGTCACCCGCGCCGCCGGTCAATGCATCGTGGCCCTCGCCCCCCAACAGCGTATCGGCGCCGTTGCCGCCGCTCAGCAGGTCGTCGCCCCTTCCGCCATCCAGCAGGTCGTCGCCGTCATTCCCCACCAGCCGGTCCGCGCCGCTGCCGCCCCACAGGCTGTCATTCCCCAGGCCGCCGTACAGCGAATCCTGCCCCGTGCCGCCTGAGAGCCAGTCATCGCCATCGAGGCCCACCAGCGTATCCGCACCGCCTGCGCCCTCCAGCGTATCAGCGCCGGCACGGCCACGCAGCAGTTCCGCCACGGGGGGGCGTGGCTGGTCCTGCACGACCAGCGGCGTGATGTCCTCCGCGTTGAAGCGAGAGCCGTAGACGATGATGGTCCCGGCCTCCGCCATCTCCGCCAGTTCATCGGCGGCCAGGGTCAGCACCACCGAGGCTTCCGACTGACTGGGTGCGAAGGAGACGGTGCCCAGGAAACCCGTGCCCGGCACGAAATCCTCATAGCTGAGGCTGCCCGTGGTTGGTGTGGGCGCCAAGGGGGCGAAGCTCCACCCCAGGCTCACTGCCTCCGAAAGGTCGACGCCGCTGCGGATGAAGCGATAGACGACCGTGGTGTCTTCGGTGCCCTCCACCACGGGTGTGATGTCGGGGCGGACCGTGAGGAGGCCGTTGGAATCGACGATCGTGCCAGTGGCCACACCACGCGACAAATCCGTGCCAACCGGATTTGACAATGTGACCGTCAGCGTCTCATCCGGCTCCACCACGCCATCCGAGGCGATGAGCACGCGAATGGTCTTGCTCAACTCCCCGATCCCGAACTCCAGCCTGCCGCTGGTGGCTGTGAAGTCCTCGCCCGCGGTCGCGCTGTTGCCCGTCACCGCAAAATCGACGCTGCCGGCCGCGCCTGCATCGCCGCGGGTGACGGTGAAGATCATCTCGCCGGCCGATTCCCTGGCCGTGGCGTCGATCATGCGGAAGCCGTTGCGGGAGGGCGTGTCGTCATCGGTGATGGTGACCACGACGCTGTTCGTCAACAGGATGCTGCCGCCCGGATTGAGGAAGCTGACCGGGTCGCTGGAAAGCTCCAGGCGAAAGGTTTCGCCCGTGAAGCCGAAGAAGGGCAGGATCTCGGCGATCGCGTCCCGGACGACCGGGATGAAGATGGTCTTCTGCGTTTCCCCAGGCGCGAAGGTGATGCTGCCGCTGGTCTCCAGTAGGTCGGCCTCGACATTGGCAAAGCCCATGCCGGTATTCTGGTTCACCGCCTGCCAGGTGACGGTGACGCTGTGCGGCACGCCGGCCACCAGGCGGATCGGCACGGCGGCGAAGGTGGCGCCGGGGCCGGTGCCTTCCACCACCGTCGCATCCTCTGCGCTGATCTCCGCGGTGACCCAGCCCTGGCGGTAGGCGTAGTGCCAGACACCGGGCTGGCCGATGATGTTGCCAGTGGTGACCAGGTCAGCGGCGGAAGCCGGGTCCGTGGCCGCCGCCAGGCTCGGCGGCAATTCGGTGATGACCACCTCGCCGTCGCGAAAGGTGTTGAAATCCGTCATCACCGCGCGGCCGGCGCTGGTGGCGATGAGCGTGTTGTCGAGGAAGCTGAAGGAGGGCCACTCCAGCGTTTCGTAACGGAAGGTCACGTCGAAATCGATCGAGGTGGCGCCGGCATTTGTGGCCGGGCGAAGCTCCAGCTGGAAGGCGTTGCGGCCCGCGGCATTGTCGATCTCTCGCCCGCCACCGGATTGCGGTTGCACGTCGTCCCAGGTGACGGTGACGGTGCCGGTGGCCGCGTCCAGATCGTACCAGACCCGGTTGGCGCCGGTGGAGGTGCCGCCCTCGCTGGCGGGCAGTGGAGCAATGCCCGTGTCCAACGGGCTCCAGAATGGCGCCAGGATCGGTGCGATGGTGTCACCGAAGGAGGCATCGAGCACGCCGGCGCCAGGACCATCGAAGGGAATGCCCGGAAGCTGCGCCCGCTCTCCATCGGCGGGGCGGAACTGAATGAAGCCGTCCCGGTTCACCCAGAGCGACTGGTAGAAATTGCCGAGGAATTTCAGCCCCGCGCTGCCGTTGTAGAAGCCGGAGATATCGATCGGCACGAGGCTCCAGCGGTCATCGGGCGCCAGCGCATTCTCGCCGAACCCTGCAGGACCGCCGAGGCCGTTAGTCAGGACTGCCATTCCAGTATCCGATTCCTTACGATCAGACACAGAATGGCGCAGCAATGCGCCGCGTCAACGGCCCCCCTGGTTTCAGCCCATTTCGCGGTGCTGCAGGTCTCCGGGCTCAGTTCCGCCGGCGGCGCTGGACAGCTTCTTCCTGCCGCATGGTCACGAAGACCTCGTAATCCGCATGCTGCGTCGGCACCCAGCCGATGACGTTGCCGCGTTCCACCGCACGATGAATCTCCGGATGCGCGGGGGGCAGGGCCAGGTGAAAGGCGGTGATATCCGCCTTGAAGCCGGCCGGCGTGTCCTTGCGGACCACGATCGGGCCGTTCTTGATTGGGCGCGACTGCCAGATGATGCGGAGGTCGCGCAGGTTGAGCAGCCCCTTCTCCGCCGTGGCGCGCAGCATGCCGCGCGAGAAGCCCTCGGAGGCCTCGCCAATGCCCGATGCCCAAGTCACGCCCGCATCGAATTGCCGGCCCATGACGGCCACGATTGCCTGTTCATGCCCTCCGGCGAAGCCGGCGCGGCTGAAGAACTGCTCCGGGTTGATGCCGGCGGCGCGCAGCTCCGCGCGGGGGATCAGGTAGCCGCTGGCGCTGTTCGGATCGGCCCAGGCCATGGTGCGGCCGCGCATCTGCTCGAGGCTGGTGATGCCGCTATCGGCACGGGTGTACATGACGGCAATGTAGCTGGTGCTGCCATCGGCTTCCTGCGTCACCAGGATGGGCTCCACATTGCCATTCGAGTCCATCCAGGACGCGGCATAGGCGGCGGGCGACATGGATGCCATCTCGATCTGCCGGCCGGAAAACGCCTGCACCACGCCGGAATAGTCGCTGGCCTGATACAGGCGCACGGGCACGCCGAAGGTCTCACTGATCAGGCGGCCATAGGCGCCGTAGCGGCCGATGCGATCCGCCTCATTCTCCCCACCCAGGATGCCGATGCGGATTTGCGGCAGTTGCTCCGCCCAGGGGCGGCGGCCCTTCTCGGGCATCGCGGGCGCCTGGGCGCGCGCGGCGAGGGGGGCCAGCGGGGACACGGCGGCAGCGGCGATCAGGGCGCGGCGGCGGATCAGCATGGGAGCGGGTGCCTCGGTGACGGTCTTGCGAGCCTAGCGTGACAGCGCGGGCAAATCACCAGGATTGGGCGCCCGGCCGCAGGATCGCCTTGGTTGTCGTCGCCAGGTTGCGCGGTGCGGGTTTCGGCATCTCCGGCCGCTCCATCCGGCCCCAACCGGGCGCATCCGCCACCGTGCCGCCTTCCATCACGATGCGGCCGCGCACGATGGTGGCGACCGGCATGCCCACCGTCTCGAAGCCTTCATAGGGCGTGAAGCGGCTGCGGAGGCTGTGCAGCTCGGCGCCACGGATCACGCCTTCCTTCGCCGGGTCCACCACGGCGATATCGGCATCCGCGCCCGGCTGGATCACGCCCTTGCGCGGATACAGCCCGAAGGCCTTGGCCGGCGCGGCGGAGGCCATGCGGACATACTGCTCCATGGTCGTGCGCCCCTGATGCACCAGGGTCAGCATGAGCCGCATGGAGGTCTCGACCCCCGGGAAGCCGCAGGCATTGTCCCAGAAGCTGGCATGCTGCTTTTCCGCCACGGCATGCGGTGCGTGGTCCGTGCCGAGCATGTCGATGGTGCCGTCCAACAGCGCGGCCAGGATCGGCTCCCGCTGCGCGGCCTCCCGGATCGGCGGATTCAGCCGCGCGATGCGCGCCTTGTCGCCGACAAGATCCTCGGCCGACAGAAGAAAATATTGCGGCCCGGTCTCCACCGTCATCGGCACGCCGCGCGCCTTGGCATCCCGGATGATGGGGATGGAGCGCATGCAGCTTTCATGCACGATGTGGATGCGCGCGCCGGTCCATTCGGAGAGGGTGATGGAACGGTTGAGCGATTCCAGCGCGACGATATCGGCCCGCGCCGCCAGATGCGCGAAGGCATCGTCGCGACCGGCAGCCTTCATGCGGTTCTCGCGCCAGAACAGCATGGGCGAATTTTCGGCGTGGATCGAACAGCGCAGGCCAAGCTCGGCAAGGATCTCGAACCCCTCCAGCACCGCACCATCATTGGGCGCGGGCAGGTTGCCGGTGGTGTTGCCGTAGAACAGCTTCGTACCGATGATCCCGGCCTCGGCGAGCTTGGGCAGGATGTCGAGCGTGCGTTCGTCCAGCAGGCCATACAGTCCGTAATTGACATGCGCCTGGCGGGCCGCCGCTTCCTGCTTGATGGCCAAGGCATCCAGCGACCAGACCGGCGGGTCGGTGTTCGGCATGTCGAAGATGGTGGTGACACCACCGGCCGCGGCGGCGCGGGTGCCGGTGGTCCAGTCCTCCTTCTGCGTCATGCCGGGTTCGCGGATATGCGTGTGCACATCGATGGCGCCGGGGATGACGAATTTGCCGGCGGCCGACAGCGTCTGCGTGGCGCGCGGGGCGAAGCGGGGATCGCCCACGAAGACGATGAGCCCATCCTTCACCGCGACATCGGCGGGGAACCGGCCTGTCTCGTTCACCACCGTGCCGCCGGTGATCAGCAGGTCAACGAGCATTTCAGCGTCCGGCATGATGGTCTGTCCTGTCTGGTCTTGTTACTTAAGCCGCGGACCTAGCCGGCCTCGACCTCCTGGCCAAGCCTGGGTTTGGCTAGGTGCAGTTTGACGAAGATCGGCCGGCCTGTAGGCAGGCCGCCGGAATTGGGACGAAAGCGGAGGTCACTTGCTAGGCATGAGGCGCGACGGCTACGGTGGCAGGCAAAGTTATATTCATACGATGCGATTCCTCCGAATATTTCGGGCTTTTTGAGGTCGATAAGTGATGCTGGATAAAATCGGAATTCGGCATCACAGCGACAAATCTTCCCTGATTCACGGTTATCTGGATATCTACGAATATTTCCTGGAGGATTTCAGGAAAAATGAAGTGCAAATTTTGGAATTCGGTGTCGGCGGTGGCGCGTCACTGCGGACATGGCTGGATTTTTTTCCACTTGCGAAAATAATCGGTGCAGATCCAAACGCCGCCTGTCGGGCGTTTTCTGGCCCGCGCGCAATCATTGAGACCGGTGCCTATGACGACCCTGCCTTTCTATCGGATCTGGCTGAACGCTACGACCCGAGTGTTGTTATCGATGATGGCTCGCATTTCTGGGATCATCAAATTTTATGCTTGAAACATTTATTTCCTGTCGTTCGGCCGGGCGGATTCTACATAATTGAGGACCTGCAAACGAGCTTTGGTAAGGCAAACTTTACGACCTATGCCCGTGGCGCCACGCGATCCGCCTTCGATTATCTCCACGGACTAGTCTCTGGACTGACCGCCGGGCCCAAGCTTGCGGCAGAAACAGCGGACTCGTTCGAGGCATATTTTCGATCGACTGCGGAGTTCGTGCTGTTCCGGAAAGGCCTCATTATTATCCGAAAGAATTCGGAAAAATTCTCGAAGCAGGGCGAAACGAAGCTAAGGCTGGTGCCAATGGTCGCAGCTGTGCCAGAAACCAAAGTGTTCGACCATCCTCGACGTTATCAACGAATTCCGCCACGGATTATAGGCGCTGCGGATCGGATCGCTGCACCGGCCATGGCCGAAGCTGCAAAGGGGGAGGTCGAGGCGCCGGCTTCACGCGTGGCGCGTATCGAAGATGCTATGATCCTTGGGGACGGTGTCGTCGTAACGTCGACGGGATCCATCGTGGAGGAAAGCCTAATTAATCAGCGCGGCGCAACGCGTTTCGCGGGGCTGTATCGCGTTTCGGCCGGAGCGCGGCTTGCTGTGCATGAAATATACCCGGATCCGCGCCGCCTCTCCAGCGGGCGGGACTATGTGCTGCTGAAGCAGCGATGGGATGGAAATTTCGGACATTGGCTTGTCGAGAGTCTGCCCCGCTTGGCCCTGGCGCGGGAAATTACCGACACCACGAAATGTCTTTACATTCTGAGGGAGCCGAATGAACCTGCGATGCGGCAGGTCTGCCTTGACAGCTTGGCTTGGTTCGGTGTGCGCCCTGAGCAGGTTCTATTCGTAGACAACCGGGCGTTGCAGGTACCTTCCCTCATTTATCCTGCGCCGCTAACTCGGCAACCCTGGGTCAAAGCCCCCTACGCAATCAGGGTGCTTGAGGAAATAGCCTATATCGTTACTGCTGAAATGCCCGTGAACCACGAGACCTCCGAGCGCATCTATGTCTCCCGGAATCGCACTGGCCGTCGAAGGCTGCTTAATGAGGATCAGCTGATTCCGCTGGTCGAGAGTCATGGGTTCCGTGTCGTGTATCCGGAACACATGCCAGTCACCGATCAGATGATGCTGTTTCACGATGCGCGGCTTGTTATCGGTAATCTTGGTGCCGCGCTGACGAACCTTGTTTTCTCCAGGCCAGGTGTGCGTCTGTTAGCCCTATCCACTGAATTTATGATTGATGATTTTTTCTGGGACATTATTTGTAACAAGCAAGGTACTTATTGGTCTCTGCATGGTAAGGCGGCTAACCCCGCGCTCGGGATGCAGTCGGATTTCAATATAGACTGCGCAGCATTCAGCGAACTGCTGAAGGAATTTGTGGGGCCGGGCTAGCGAGCGCCCGCTCAGATCACCCAGCCGCCATCCACTGCCAGATCCTGCCCGGTGGTCTGGCGTGAGAGGTCCGACGCCAGGAACAGCACTGCATTGGCCACGTCCTGGTCCGTGCTGATACGCCGCAGCGCATATTCGCCGGCGTGCTTCGCCCGCGCCTGCTCGATGCTGATGCCTTCCTTCTGCGCCATGGTGGCGCGCACTTCCTCGAAGCGTGGGCCCTCGACCATGCCGGGGCAGCAGCAATTGACGTTGATGTTGTGCGGCCCGAGCTCCAGCGCCGCGGATTTGGTGATGCCGCGCAGCCCCCATTTGCTGGCGGAATAGGCCGCGCGCCCGGCCCGGCCGCGCAGGCCGAAGGTGCCGCCGACATTGACGATCTTGCCATAGTTCGCCGCGATCATCCCGGGCGCGAAGGCGCGCATGGTCAGGAAGCAGCCGGTGACGTTCAGCCGCAGGATCTCGTCGAATTCCTCGGGCGTCGTTTCCCAAAAGGTCTTCCCCATCGGGCCGCGGCCGCCGGCGATGTTGACGAGAATATCGCAGCGGCCGAAGGCGGCCAGGGCTGCCTTCGCCATGGCATCGACGCTCGCCGCCTCCATCAGGTCGCAGGCGATGATCTCCGCCCGGCGCCCCATGGCCCGAACCTGCGCGGCCACCGGCTCGATCGCCGCGATGTCGCGACCGGCCAGGACCAAATCGGCGCCCTGTTCGGCCAGCAGCAGGGTGCAGGCCGCGCCCATGCCCTTGGCCGGGCCGGTGACCACCGCGACGCGATCCTTCAACAGCATACCCGCTCTCCGTTGCTCAGGCTCAGTCAGCCCTAAGCAAACGGCGCGACCGGGTCCAGCCCTTCGCCATCGCCCGGCAGTGGCAGGCGACATGCGGCGCCACCGCCGCGCACCAGGCGCGCGCCTCGGTGTTGACGCCGCGCAGGCGTTCGGCGGCGGCATTCGCCTCCCGCGCCAGTTTCGCCTCATCGATGCCGAGCACGCGGCGGTCGCGCAGCTTCCATGCGCCGGCGATCATCACATCGACCACGGCGCTGCCATCCTCGGTCCAGACCATCTGGTTCGCCGCATCGTTCAGCGGCGCCCAGTTCACATGGTCCAAATCCAGCAGCACGAGGTCCGCATTGCGCCCGGCCTCGATGGTGCCGCCCTCCAGCCCCAGCAGGCTGGAGGAGCCTTGGGTCGCCAGCCGCACCGTCTCCGCCGTGCCGAGCCAGTCGTCATCCTCCGCGCCCTCCCAGAGGCGGGAGGCGAAGGCGGCCAGGCGCATGGCCTCGAACATGTTCTGGTTGTCGGAGGATGAGGATCCATCCGTGCCGATGCCGACGGTGACGCCGGCCGCAATCGCCTTCCGCACCGGTGCGATGCCGGATGCCAGACGCATATTGGCGCCCGGATTATGCGAGATGCCGGCGCCGCGTTCGGCCAGCAGCGCCAAATCCTCATCGGTGAGCCAGACGCCATGCGCCACGCTGAACCAGGGGCCGACCAGGCCGAGCTTGTCCATGTGGCCCAGCAGCGTCGCGCCCTCATAGCGGATTTCGCCGCCCGCCGACTGGTAGCGGGACTCGGCCACATGGCTCTGCATCGGCAGGCCATGCTCCGCGGCCAGGGCCCGGCAGGCCTTGAGGAAATCATCCGTGCCATGCAGCGGAATGGTCGGCGCCACGCCGAAGCGGATATTCCGGCCGCCATGCGACCAGCCGCGGGCGATGCTGCCCATGGCGCCCAGCGTCTCGGAAGCCGGGGCGGCGGACATCGCCGCGACCTTGCTGCGGAACGGCTCCGGCAGGCTGTCGATCAGGCCCGGCGTCGCCTGGAAGAAGGTGAGGTCGCCCAGCATCGGCGCCAGCACGGCGCGCAACCCTACTGCCGCATAGGCCTCCGCCATCGCATCCAGCCCCTCCGCCGTAGGAAGCGGGATTTCAGAGGGCAGGTCATAGACCGCGGTGCAGCCCTTCTTCAGGTTCTCCACGGCGTTCAGCGCGGAGGACAGGTACTTGTCCTGCAGCAGCCGCCCGCCGGTGACCCAGGGCGCATGGGCCAGCAGCAGCGCCAAATCCCATTTGTCACCCGAGCCCTTGGCAAGCCCGCCATGGCCATGGGTGTGGCCGTTCACCAGGCCGGGGATGATCAGCCGGTGGCGAGCGTCGAAGGTCTGCGCGGACTCCACCTTGCTGCCGGGCGGCAGCAGCGCGGCGATCCTGCCGCCCTCCACCAACACCTCCTGAAAGCTGGTGGACAGCGCATCCGGCGCCAGAACCCGGGCGCCGGTCAGAAGGATTTTGGACATGGCCGGAGCCTCCCCAGTAGGCGGCCGGTGCACGTCGCGCCGGCCGAGCGGCCTAGAGGTTGCCGCCGCTTATGCGTCGCGCCAAGGGCGCGCCTTCGGCGTGATGATGCCAGGCCGGCGGATGCCGGCGCCCGTCACGCCCTCGGCGTGCCTGCGGCGCGACCGAGGGCGCCGAAAATGCTTCAAAACATCCGCTCGGACTTCGGCGGCAGGTAGCGGTCGGTGAACATGCTCTCCGCGGAGGGCGGGTTGGCGACGCCGAGCGCCTCCGCATTCACCTGCACCAGCTGCTGGGCGCGAGCCATGTCCAGGTGGCCCATGCCGCCGGCGCGGCTGTTCGGCGTGATGATGGAGCGGTCGCGCGTCATCGCGAAGCGGCGGGATTCCAGCGCCTCGTCGAACAGTGCCTCGCGCCGCTTCAGCGCGGCCATGCCGGCGGGGACATCGTTCAGCAGCAGCTTCAGCCCGTCGATCGAGGCCTTCACGAAGCGCGCCGCGACATCCTGGTTCCGCTCCAACCATTCGGCGCGGACAAAGACGCCGGAGCCGTACAGGTCCAGGCCGTTCTCGGCATAGGGCCAGGACAGGATGTTGTCCTCCGGGATACCGAGGCCCACCAGGTTGAAATGCACCGTGAACAGGAAGCCCGTCACCGCATCCACCTGGCCGGTGCGCAGCATGGTGTCGCGCAGATTGGCGGCCATGGAGGTCCAGCGCACGCGGCTGGCATCGATGCCGGCAACCTTGGCGAAGGCCGGGAACAGCAGGCGAGACCCTTCACCCTCCGGCGCGCCGAGGCTCTTGCCCGCCACATCCTGCGGCTTTTCGATGCCGCGGCCCTTCATGGTGACGATGGCGGCGGCGGTGCGGTCGAACACCGGGTATAGCATGACCAGCCGGCTGTTCGGGTTCTCCGCGTTGAACTTCACCGCGCCGGAAAAATCCGCGAAGCCGATGTCGTAGGCACCGGAGCCCACCTTCACCAACGCATCGCCGGAGCCAAAGCCGCGGTCCATCCGCACGGCAAGCTGCGCGCGCTCGAACAGGCCACGATCCTGGGCCAGCGCCCACATGCCGTGATTGCCCTGCAGCGCCCAGTCGAGCGTGAAGCGCAGGGCGGTCTGTGCGTGGGCGGTGCGAATGGCGGGCAGGGCAAGCGCGGCGCCGGCGCCGGCGGCCATCAGGGTGCGACGGTTCAGCATGTTCGGATCCTCCTCGGTCGGCGCACCATAACCTGGAATTGTCGTCTGTCACCGGCTCGAAGGCATCGGATGGGGCATTGCCGGCGAGCCGCTGCCGCAGCCCTGGGCACCTGCCTGTTTCTTGGGCCACCTTTTGGGCCGATCAGCGCCCCGAACGCCCACGCTGCGCCAGATATAGCGTGGCGCCCACCATGATGAGCGTGCCCCAGAGCAGGCTCCAGCCCGGTGCCTCGCCGAAGGCCGCCAGGCCGATCATCGCCGCCGCCGGAATCTGCACATATTCAATGGGCGCCAGCAGCCCCACCGGGGTCCGTCGTGCGGACCAGGAGGCCAGGAAATCCCCCGCCATGGCGCAGGCCGACCCCGCGATCAGCAGCAGCACGGCGGCCGTGGTCGGGGTCTGCCAGACGAAGGAGGAAACCGGCCCCCAGATCAGTACGGAGCATATCGCATACCAGGCGACGACGCGCGCTGGCGGCTCGGTGGAAGACAGTGCCTTCACCGCCACCAGCACGCCCGCCCCGCAGGCCCCGCCGGCCAGCGCCGCCATCAGCCCCAGCGTCGGCGCCTCCGCCAGCCCGCCGGCCGGGCCGACGATCACCAGCACGCCGGCAAACCCCACCGCGGCCGCGATCGCCCGGTCCCAGCCCACTTTCTCCCCCAACAGCAGAAAGGCCAGCGGCAACGCCCAGAGCGGCTTGGCGTGCAGGATCGCCACCGCATCGGCCAGCGGCAGCAACAGCAGCGCGAACATCGAGAGCATGAAGCTGGCCGAGCCGGTGGCGCAGCGGGCGATGTGCGCGCCGGGGCGGCGGGTGGCCAGCGCGGCGGTGCCGTGCCGCAGCAGCCAGGGCAGCATGACCAGGGTGGTGAAGACGCCTCGGGCGAAGGGCACCAGCGGCACCGGAAGGCCTTCCTGCATCGCGGCGCGGAAGCAGGCATTCATCACGGCGAAAAGCAGGCAGCAGCCCACCATCAGGCCCATGCCGACCAGGACTCGGCGCCCCTCCACCGGGGATGGGGGCGCCGCGTCCGGCATGGGGGATTACTTGCGTTCTGGCGCCAGCTCCGCCTCAAGCTCCTTGATCCGGGCGAGCAGGGTGGTCCGCAGGGTGGGCGAATTATGCGGCTTGATCCCGGCCAGGGTCTCCTTCAGCTCCGCCAGCAGGCGGCGCTTTTCCAAGGGGGACCGGCGGATCGGGCGGTTGTCGGAGAACTGGCCCTCATGCGAGCGCATCGGCGTGACCTTCCCGGGCTGTTGTCGATCCCTTGGGGTTACGGGCAGGCGCGGCGGGCGTCAACGCGCGGCAGAAGCCGCCGCTTTGTGCAACAGCCTGCCTCGGAACCCGGCAGCTTCGGCTGGCTCCGGCGCCGTGCCGCCGCCTAGACAGCTTGCCCAAAAGGGCGCGCCGGCGCAGATATCGACCGCAGGCGGCTGCGCGCCGCAGGGACCACAAACAGGGAACCAAGAACGATGCCGAACGCATTCCAGCCCTCTCGCCGCGCCGTGCTGCTGGGGGCCGCCGGCGCCCTGGCGGCCCCGGGCCTGCTGCGCGCCCAGCCCGCCGCCATCAAGCTCGGCATCCTCCAGCCCGTCACCGGCGCCCTGGCGCAGGACGGCGAATATGGCCGCCTCGGCGCCGAACTCGCCATTGCCGAGATCAATGCCACCGGCGGCATCAAGGCGCTCGGCGGCGCACAGATCCAGACGGTGTTCGGCGATGCCCGCTCCTCGCCCGAGGGCGGCACGGCGGAGGTCGAGCGCATGAACGGGGAGGGTGTGGTGGCCGTGGTCGGCGGCTTCGCCAGCCCGATCTGCCTCGCTTCCTCCCAGGCCGCATCGCGCTACGACCTGCCCTATGTGGCGGATGTCGGCGTCTCGGATGCCATCGTCAGCCGTGGGCTGAAGAACACCTTCCGGTTCTCCCCGGGCTTCGGCAGCATCACTGCCGCGGCGCTGGACAATTTGGTGAAGCTGAACGATGCCGCCGGCAAGCCCGCCAAGACCGTGGTCGTGGTACATGAGGATGGGCTGTTCGGCTCCGGCATGGCCCGCCTGATGGGCGCGGAACTGCCGAAGCGCGGCTTCGAGGTGCTGGAGACGATCAGCCACCCGACGCCTGCGCGCGACATGTCCAATATCGCGCTCCGCATTCGCGCGCTGAACCCGGACCTGATCATCCCGTCCAGCTACTACGCCGAATTCGTGCTGCTGAGCCGCACCCTGCAGCAGCGCCGCATCCGGCCGAAGGGCATCTACTGCGTGCTGAACGGCGCGGCATCCAACTACCGCTTTCTGCGTGAGTTCCCGGAGGCCGCCAACCTGGTGATGGACGTCAACCATTGGGCCGACCCGCGCAAGCCGAAGACGGCGGAGCTGCGCCGGACGGTGGAGGCGCAGGGCCGCTTCTGGCTGTACAACACGCCACTGAACTATTCGGCGGTGATGCTGGTGGCCGATGCGCTGGAGCGTGCCGGAGCCGCGGACCGCGCCAAGGTCATCGAGGCGCTGGCGGCGACCGACGGCAACTTCACCCGCCACATCATGCCCTATGGCCCGACGCGCTTCGTCAACGGGCAGAATCAGGCGGGGCAGGCGGTGAACACGCAGGTGCAGGACAACGACATCAAGTTGATCTTCCCGACGGATTTCGCCAACGCCCAGGCTGTTTTCCCCTGGCCGGCCTGAGGTTTTCCATGACCCTCACACGCCGGGCGTCGGCCGTGCGGCCGCCTTGGCTTCGCCGCACGCGCGGCGGCGGCCATTCGGCCGCTCGGCGCGCCTGAGGTAGACGCGCCGCATGAGGAATTTTCCACCTGAGATCGTGATGGAGGCCGTGGCGAACGGCCTCCTCACCGGTGCCGTCTATGGGCTGGTCGCGCTCGGCCTGACGCTGGTCTATGGCGTGCTGCACATCATCAACTTCGCGCATGGCGCCTTGCTGACGCTGGCGATGTATGCCGCCTGGGTGGCCTGGGCCGCCTTCGGGCTGGACCCCTACGTCGCCATCCTGCCGCTGGTGCCGATTTTCTTCGTGCTCGGCTACGGCGTGCAGCGGTTGGTGATCGGGCCGGCGAGCCGGGGGGAGGATTCCAACATCCTGCTGGTGACGCTCGGCCTGTCCATCCTGCTGGAGAACGCCATGCTGGCGATCTTCCGGTCCGACACGCTGTCCGTGCAGGTAGATTACGCGATGGAGGTGGTGGAGCTCGGGCCGATGCTGCTGTCCTTCCCGCGCGTGGTCGGCTTCGGCGTGGCCTTCGTGGTGGCAGCGGTGCTGTTCGTGCTGCTGCGGATGACGGATACCGGGCGGGCGATCCGTGCCGTGGCGAAGGAACGCACCGGCGCGGCACTGGTCGGCATCGATGTGCGCCATGTCTATGCGGTGACCTTCGGCATCGGCACGGCCTGCCTGGCGGTGGCGGCCTGCCTGCTGCTGCCTTCGTTCTATGTGAATCCGCGCGTGGGCAATGCCTTCGTGCTGGTGGCCTTCACCATCGTTGTGCTCGGCGGCATGGGCAGCGTGCCCGGCGCGTTGCTGGGCGGGCTGGTGATTGGCGTGGTGGAGAGCCTGTCGGGGCTCTATCTCGGCGACAGCCTGGGGCAACTCGGCATCTTCGTGATCTTCATCCTGGTGCTGCTGTTCAAGCCGACCGGCCTGTTCGGGGCGAAGGCATGACGGCGCGGGATATCTGGCCGATTCTGCTGTTCGGCGCGGTGGCGGCGCTGCTGCCGGTTTTCGTCACCGCCGGCACATTACTGAATTTTGCGATCTTCACGCTGATCATCTGCCTGGCGGCGCAGGGCTGGAACATCCTTGGCGGTTTTGGCGGCCAGTATTCCTTCGGCCATGCGGCGTTCTTCGGCACGGGGGCCTATACGGCGGCGGTGTTGCAGGTGCGCTACGGCGTGAACCCCTACGTCACCTTCCTGGCTGGGATTGCGCTGGCGGCGGTGGTGGGCTGGGTGATCGGCTTCCTGTCCTTCCGATCCGGCCTGCGCGGCAGCTATTTCGCGCTGGTCACGCTGGCCTTCGCCGAGGTGTTTCGCGTGCTGTCCAATGCCGTGCCGTTCACCGGTGGCGCGGCCGGGTTGTTGATTCCGCTGGACCAGCGGGCAGCCAATTTTCAGTTCGAATCGCGCGGCTGGTTCTATCTGGTGGCGCTGGCGCTGGTGGTGCTGGCGCTGCTGATGACCCGGGCGCTGGAACGCTCCCGCCTCGGCGCGCAGTTGGTCGCGGTGCGGGAGAATGAGGATGCGGCGCGAGCGGTGGGCGTGGACGCGCTGCGGGTGAAGCTCTCTGCCATCACGCTGTCGGCCGCCATGACCGGCGCGGCGGGCGGGCTGTATGCGCAGTACTTCCTCTATCTCGACAGCACCATCGCCTATGGCACCTGGATTTCGGTGGAAGCGCTGCTCGCGCCCATCATCGGCGGGGCCGGTACCGTCTTCGGCCCGGTGATCGGCGCGGTCATCCTGCACACGCTGGCAGAGGTCACCCGCATGATGGTGGGGCGCATTCCGGGCATCGACCTGGTGATCTTCGGCATTCTGCTGATTCTGGTGGTGCGCTTCCCGCCGCGCAACCTGCTCGCCTGGCTGCGGGGGCGGCGATGAGTTTCCTTGAAATCAGAAATGTCTCGATGCGCTTCGGCGGGCTGATGGCCGTGTCCGATGCCAGCTTCGAGGTGGCGGAGGGCAGCATCACCGGGCTGATCGGGCCGAATGGCGCGGGCAAGACCACGCTGTTCGCCATCGTCTCCGGCTTCCAGAAGCCGACCAGCGGCCATGTGCTGTGGCGCGGGGCGGAGATCACTGCACGGCCGCCGCATGTCCTGGCCGCCGAGGGCCTGTCCCGCACCTTCCAGATCGTGCAGCCCTTCGCCGGTCTGTCGGTGCGCGAGAACATCGCCGTCGGCGCCTTCCTGCGCCACAGGCGCCGCGCGGATGCGATCGCGCTTGCCGAACAGGTGGCGGAGCAGGTCGGGCTGACGGCGGAACTCGACAAGCCCGCCGCCGCGCTCACCGTCTCCGGCCGCAAGCGCGTCGAACTCGGCAAGGCGCTGGCGACTCAGCCAAAACTGCTGCTGCTGGATGAGGTGTTGGCCGGGCTGAACCCGAGCGAGGTGCGGGACATCGTGCCGGTGGTGCGCGCCATCCGCGATTCCGGCGTGACCGTGCTGATGATCGAACACGTCATGCAGGCGGTGATGAACCTGTGTGAATCCGTGCATGTGCTGGCCCAGGGCCGCATCATCGCCAGCGGGACGCCGGCGGAGGTGGTGGCGACGCCCGCTGTGGTGGAGGCCTATCTCGGCCATGGCGCGGCAACCAGGCTGTCAGGGGGCGCGCATGCTTGAGGTGCGGGACCTGGTCGCGGGCTATGGGCTGACGCGGGTGCTGGAAGGCGTTTCGCTCGACGTCGGGGCGGGCGAGATCGTCGCCGTGCTCGGCTCCAACGGTGCCGGCAAGACCACGCTGAACATGGTGATCAGCGGGCTGGTGAAGCCGCGGAGCGGGGAGGTGCGCTTCGGCGGCGAACGCATCACCGGCCTGTCGCCGGCACAGGTGATGGCGCGCGGGCTGATCCAGGTGCCGGAAGGCCGCAAGATTTTTCCGAATCTGAACGTGCGGGAAAACCTGGAACTGGGCTCCTACCGCCGCGCCAAGGCGAACCGCGCGACAAATCTGGAGAAGGTGTTCGCCACCTTCCCGCGACTGCGCGAACGTGTGGCGCAGGCGGCGGGCACGCTTTCGGGTGGCGAGCAGCAGATGCTCGCCATCGGCCGCGGCATGATGGCGGAACCCCGCCTGCTGATCCTGGACGAACCCTCGCTCGGCCTGTCGCCGCTGCTGGTGGAGGAGATGTTCGCGCTGATCCGCCGGCTGCATGGCGAGGGGCTCGCGATCATGCTGGTCGAACAGAATGTCGCGCAGTCGCTGGACCTGGCGGACCGCGCCTATGTGCTGGAACACGGCAGCTTCGCATTGTCCGGGCCCGCCGCCGAGGTGCGGGAGAATCCGGAATTGAAACGCGCCTATCTCGGCTTGTAGGGCCAGACTTGTAGGGAAGGAAAAACCATCATGGCCATCGTGACGCCGGGCGTGAAACCCGCCTCCGCGCTGCTTGCCGCGGCGCCCTCCTCCTGGCTCGGCGAATGGGCCGCCTTCGCGGCGCGCGCGCGCTTCGCGGATCTGCCGGCGGAGGTGGCGCAGCGCACGCGGTTGGCGCTGCTGGACTGCATCGGCGCCATCGCCGCAGGCGCTCAGGAAGGTGAGGTGCAGGCGCTCGCCGCGCGCATGATCTGGCGTGAGGGTGGTGGCGATGCGCCCGTCATCGGCGTTGGCGGCGGCGCGCGGCCCGGCACGGCGGCGTTCCTCAACGGCACCTCCGGCACCATGCTGGAGCTGGATGAGGGCAACCAGTATGCGCGCGGCCATCCGGCCATCCATGTGGTGCCGGCGCTGCTGGCCGCGCCGCGCGGCGATGGCGCCGGCTTGCTGATGGCGCTGGCGCTGGGCTACGAGATGGGCGCGCGCGTTGGTATCGCCAGCAAGCTGAATGTCGCGATGCATCCGCACGGTACCTGGGGCACGCTCGGCGCGGCCGTGGCTGTGGCCAAGCTGCATGGCGCCAGCGCGGCGGAATTTCGCGGCGTGATCAACATGGCCTCCTCCCTCGGCCTCGCGACCTCCCGCAACAACATGCTGGAGGGCGGCACGGTGCGGAATACCTATGCCGGCGTGTCCAACATGCTGGGGCTGACGGTGTGGGATTTGGCGCGGGCGGGGTTCGAGGCGGAGCGCGACGGCGTCGCCACCATCTTCGGCCAGGTCTCCGCCACCGACTTCCAGCCGGAGGAGATGGTGCGGGAACTCGGCACGCGTTGGGAAGTGGCGCGCAACTACTTCAAGCGCCACGCCGCCTGCCGCTACACCCATGGCGCGCTGGACGCGCTGGCGCGCATCACGGCCAGCACGGGCAAGCTGGACCCGACGCAGGTCGCCTCCATCGCGGTCGAGACCTATGTCTGGGCGGCGCAGCTCGACAGCAAGGCGGCGCCGAACATGCTGGCGGCGAAGTTCAGCATTCCCTTCGCGCTCGCCACCTTCATCGTCCATGGCGCGGCCACCGTGCCGGCCTTCCGTGGCCCGGCGCGCGAGAATCCGGAGATCCTGGCGCTCGCCTCCCGCGTGACGGTGGATGAGGATGCGGCGATGACGGCGCAGCTTCCGGGCCTGCGCCCGGCGCGGGTCACGTTGGTGATGCAGGACGGCACGCGGCACGTGGCAGAAGTCACGACCAACCGCGGCGACACCGAGGACCCCTTCACCGAGGCCGAGGTGCGCGAGAAATTCCATGAGTTGACGGACCCGGTCTATGGCCGGGACCGCGCCTCGGCGATCGAGGGCGCGGTGATGGGCATGGGGCCGCATACCGAGGCCTCCGCATTGGTGGAACTGCTGAAATCATGAGTCTGGATGCCGTCACACTGGCCGTGCTGAAGGGCCGGCTGGAACAGATCGCCGATGAGATGGACGCGACTCTGTATCGCAGCGCCTTCAACCCGATCATCGCGGAGGCGCGCGACGCATGCCACGGGCTTTACCAGGCCGAGACCGGCGCCACGCTGGTGCAGGGCACCAAGGGCCTGCCGATCTTCGTCGGCGCCATGTCCTTTGCCGTGCAGGCCGTGATCCGTCGTGTGCAGGCCGGCGCGGGGCTGGAGCCGGGCGATACCTTCATCTTCAACGATCCGTATGAGGGCGGCACCCATCTGAATGACTTCCGGCTGGTGCGGCCGGTGTTTCGTGAAGGCAAGCTATTCTGCTGGCTCGCGAGTGTCGGGCACTGGCTCGATATCGGCGGCAATGTGCCCGGCAACTACAATCCGCGCGCGACGGAAAGCCACCAGGAAGGCGTGCGTTTTCCGCCGGTGAAGCTCATTCGCGCCGGCGTAATGCAGCAGGATATCCTGGACATCCTGAGCGCGAATTCGCGCGTGCCGCAGTCCAATTGGGGCGATCTGAATGGCCAGCTCAATGCGCTGGATCTCGGCGAGCGGCGGCTGCTGGAACTGTTGGACGATACCGGCGATGCCGTGGTCGACGCCGCCTTCACCGCACTGGCGGATCGTGCCGCCGCGCTGATGCAGGCGGAGGTCGAGGCGCTGCCGGATGGGCATTACGCCTTCGAGGATTACCTCGACAATGACGGCGTGGTGGATGAGCGGCTGACCATTGCGCTGGATATGAAAATCCTGGGCGGGCGGATGACGTTGGATTTCTCGCGCAGCTCCGCCGCCTGCCTGGGCCCGATCAACATCAGCTACGCGACCAGCGTTGCCGCCTGCTATGTCGCGCTGAAGCACGCTTTCCCGGATGTGCCAGCCAATGCGGGCGTGCTGCGGCCGATCGACTTCGTGATCCCGGACACGTCCCTGCTGGCCGTCGGGCCGCCGCGGCCGGTGGCGGGCTACACCGAGACCATCCTGCGGCTGATCGGCGTGATCTTCGGTGCGCTCGGCAAGGCGGTGCCGGAACGGGCGACGGCGGCGCCCTTCGGTACCATCAATGCGCTGTCGCTGTCGGGCCAGAAGCAGGACGGCACGCGCTGGGTGATGTTCTCCTTCTTCGGTGGCGGGCTCGGCGGCAATCCGGAGACGGATGGGCTGCACCACGCCAACAACCCGATCTCCACCGCGACCATCCCGCCAGCCGAGATCATGGAAGCCGCCTATCCGGTGATGTTCACGCAATGGGCGCTGCGGCCCGATAGCGGCGGCGTCGGCCTGCATCGCGGCGGCGTCGGCGCGGTCTATGAGATTGAGGCCCTGTCGCCCGGCACCACGGAAGTGGCGCTGCTCGGTGAGCGCGGCCGCTACGCGCCGTTCGGAGTCTCGGGCGGTGGGCAGGGGGCGCTGAACCGCTTCGCTTGGCAGGATGGGCAGGGCTGGCAGACGCCGCCCATGGCCAGCAAGATCGTTGGTGTGAAGCTGCAGCGCGGCCAGCGGCTGCGCCTGGAAAGCCCCGGCGGCGGCGGCTGGGGCGACCCGAAGCAGCGGCCGAGGGAGGCCGTGGCACGCGACCTGCGGCTGGGCTTCGTGACGGCGGATGTGGCGAAGCGCGAATACGGATACGAGGCATGAGCGGCGATTCCCTGGTCGGGCCGGTCGTCGGTGTCGATGTCGGCGGCACCTTTACCGACCTGTTCCTGTTCGACCCGACGCTCGGCACCTTCCGTACCGCCAAGGTGCCGTCCAACCGCGGCGATGAGGCGGTGGGCTTCCTGGCGGGCCTGCGGAAGCTCGGCGGGCCTGCAGGGTTCGAGGCGATCGTGCATGGCACCACGGTCGGCACCAATGCGCTGCTGGAACGCAAGGGCTGCAAGCTCGGCATCATCACCACGGCCGGTTTCCGGGACGTGCTGGAAATGCGCCGCCGCGATCGTCGCAACACCTGGGGCCTGTGGGGCGAATTCGTGCCGGTGACGGAGCGCGACATGCGCGTGGAGGTGCCGGAACGCGTGCTGGCAGATGGCACCATCCACACCCAGGTGCATGCGGCGGATGTGCAGAAGGCGGCGCGGGAATTGCTGGCGCGCGGCGCGGAAGCCTGCGCCATCGTCTTCATCAATTCCTACGCGAATCCGCGCAACGAACGCGCGGCGGCGATGACGGTACGGGCGATCTGGCCGAACGCGCATGTCTCGGTTTCGTCGGAGATCCTGCCGGAGATCCGGGAGTTCGAGCGCGCCTCCACCACGGCGCTGAATGCCTATCTGCAACCGGCCGTGGCCAATTATCTCGGCAAGCTGGAGCGTGCGCTGGGCGAGGATGGGTTCAGCGGGCGCTTCCATATCGTGCAGTCGAATGGCGGCATCATGTCCACCGCCACGGCGCGCGGCGTGCCGGTACGCACGGCGCTGTCCGGCCCGGCGGCGGGCGTCATTGCGGCGGCGGCGATTGCCAAGGCGGCGGGGTTCGAGAACGCCATCACCTGCGACCTCGGCGGTACCAGCTTCGATGTCTCGCTGGTCAGCCGCGGGCGGATGGAGTTGGCGGCGCAGGCGACCATCGATTTCGGCCTGGTGATCCGCAGCCCGATGATCGAGATCACCACCATCGGCGCCGGCGGTGGCTCCATCGCGCATGTCGATCGTGGCGGGTTGTTGCAGGTGGGGCCGGAATCGGCGGGCAGCCGGCCGGGGCCGGTCTGCTACGGGCAGGGCAATACGCGGCCGACGCTGACCGATGCGAATGTGGTGCTGGGCCGCATCAATGCGGACAAGCCGATCGGCGGTGCGCTGACGCGGCTGGATGTGGAAGGCGCGAAGGCGGCGATTGCGGAGCATGTGGGTGGGCCGCTCGGGCTGGATGCGATGCAGGCGGCGGAAGCCATCGTGCGGGTCGCCAATGCGAGGATGGCGGGCGCCATCCGTCTGGTCTCCATCGAGCGTGGGCACGACCCGCAGAAATTCGTGGCGCTGCCCTTCGGTGGTGGTGGCGCGTTGCATGTGGGCGCACTGATCAAGGAAGTCGGCCTGCGCGCCGCGCTGGTGCCGCGCTTCCCGGGCGTGACCAGCGCCATCGGTTGCGTCATCGCTGATGTTCGGCACGACCAGGTGCGGACGCTGAACCTGAAGCTGGATGGCATCGATGCCGCGGCGCTGGATGCGCGGATGGTGGAGGAAGCCACCGCCGCGCGCGCCGTGGTGGATGGCGCCGGCCTGCCGGTGACGCGCACGGAAATCCGCTTCGAGCTGGACATGCACTATGCCGGCCAGACCCATACGGTGGGCGTGCCGCTACCGGTGCATGTGATCGAGGGCACCACCGGCGTTTCCGAGGCCATCATCCGCATGGCCTTCGAGGCCGCCTATCAGACCGCCTTCAGCCGGCTGCTGCCGGGCCTGCCCATCCGCATCGTCTCGCTCCGCACGGCGGCCATCGGCGTGCGGCCGGATTTCGATCTGAAGGCGCTGGCGCCGCCCAGGGATGCGACGGTGGAGGGGGCGGCGCGCGGCGGGCGCCAGGTGTGGTTCGACGGAGCCTGGCACGCGGCCAATGTGTGGTCGCGGCTGGATCTGCCCGAGGGCGCGCTGGTGCATGGCCCGGCCATCCTGGAGCAGCCGGATGCGACGGTGGTGGTGGACCCGGACCTGGTCGCGCGCGTCGATGCCTATGGCAATTTGATCATCGAGCGGGAGTGACGCCGTGCTGAGCGAAACCGCGCTGCTGCTGTGCGATCTGCAGAATGACTTTCTGCATCCCGATGGGGCCTATGGCCGGGCGGGGCAGGGCGCGGCGGAGATCGCGGCCATCCCGGCGCGGTTGAAGCCGCTGGCGGATGCGGTGCGGGCGAAGGGTGGCTGGATCGCTTCCACGCATTTCACGCTGTTCACCGGCAAGGGCGGCGAGCCGTTCATCGACCCGCATCTGCGCCACTTGCGGCCCTTCCTGAAGAAGGGCGACTTCGTGCAGGGCAGTTGGGGCCATGCGGTGGTGGACGAACTGGCACCGTCGGATTTACCGGTGGAGAAGGTGGGCTACGACGCCTTCTACCAGACGCGGCTGGAATGGCTGCTGCGCAAGGCGGGCATCCGCAAACTGCTGGTCGCCGGCATTGTCACCAATGGCGGCGTTGCCTCGACCGTGCGCGGCGCGCATGTGCGGGAATTCGAGGTGACGGTGCTGGAGGATGCCTGCGCCGCCTTCTCCCGCGAAGTGCATGAGACGGCCATTGCGGCGTTGCGGCCTGTGGCCAAGATCAGCACCGTCGCCGCCGAACTGGCAAAACTGCAATGAGCATCAGCTGCGAACAGGACCCGGTCTTCGATGCCGAGGTGCCGGTCGCCATCATTGGTGCCGGCGCCGCGGGACTGGTCGCGGCGCTCGCCTGCCGCGGCGCGGGCGTGGAGCCGCTGGTGCTGGAGCGGGATGCGGTGCCGCGCGGCAGCACATCCCTCTCTGCCGGGCTGATCCCGGCCGCGGGCACGCGCTTCCAGCGCGCGCATGGCATTGCGGACGATGCCGCCACCTTCGCCGCCGACATCCAGCGCAAGGCGCATGGCGAGGCCGAGCCCGGCACCGTCACCACCGTGGCGCGGGAAGCGGCGCCGACGCTGGAATGGCTGGCGGAGGCGCATGGCCTCGACTTCAGCGTGGTGCATGATTTTGATTATCCCGGCCACAGCCATCGCCGCATGCACGGCCTGCCCAGCCGCAGTGGCGCGGAGCTGGTCGACCGGTTGCGCGCGGCGGCGGAGGCGGCGGAGGTGCCGCTGCTGACGGAGGCGCTTGTCACCACTCTGGTGCTCGACCAGCACGGCGCGATCCGTGGTCTGGTGGCGCAGCGGCCGGATGGCACGCAGGAACGCATCGGCGCCAGGGCCATCGTGCTGGCCTGCTGCGGCTATGCCGGCAACAAGGCGCTGGTCGCGCGCTACATCCCGGATCTGGCGCAGGCCGTCTATTTCGGCCACCCCGGCAATGAGGGCGAGGCGCTGGCCTGGGGTGAGGCGCTGGGCGCTGAGTTGCGCGACATGACGGGGCACCAGGGCCACGGCTCCGTCGCCCATCCGCAAGGCATCCTGGTGTCCTGGGCCGTCATCATGGAAGGCGGCTTCCAGGTGAATGCGGAAGGCGCGCGCTTCTGGAACGAGGCCAGCGGCTATTCCGAGGCCGGCCGCGCCGTAATGGGCCAGCCTGGCCACATCGCCTGGGGCATCTTCGACGAACGCATCGCCGCCATCACCCGGCAATTCGAGGATTTCCGGCAGGCCGAGGCGCAGGGCGCCGTGCTGCGGGCGGACAGCATCGCGGATCTCGCCCGCATGACGAAGTTGCCGCTCGAATCCGAGATGGCGACGGTCGCGGCGTTGAAGCACGCCGGCGCCACGGATGGGTTTGGTCGCAACTGGACCGGTGTTGCGCAGCTTTCGCCGCCCTACTGCGCCGTGCGCGTCACCGGAGCGCTGTTCCACAGCCAGGGCGGCATGGTGGTTGATGATCAGGCGCGGGTGCGTCTTGCGGGTGGCGGGATCGTGCCGAATCTGTTCGCGGCGGGTGGTGCGGCGTGCGGCGTATCCGGGCCGGACGCTTCGGGCTACCTTTCGGGAAATGGCTTGCTCACCGCCGTCACCCTCGGCCGCATCGCCGGGAAACAGGCCGCGAGGCTCGCCCACGCATGAGGGACGGAAGAATGGACGCGATCGTGACGCAGACGGCCGAGGATCAGTTCGGCATCGGCCAGCCGGTGCGGCGGAAGGAGGATGTGCGCCTGCTGACCGGCGCCGGCACCTATACCGACGACATCAACCTGCCCGGCCAGGCCCATCTTGCCATCCTGCGTTCGCCGCACGCCCATGCGCGCATCCTGTCCCTCGACACCACCGCGGCGAGGGCCGCCCCCGGCGTGCTGCTGGTGCTGACCGGCCATGATGCGGCGGCCGATGGCATTGGCCTGTTTCCCGTGATGGTCGATGTGCCCGCGATGGAGGGCACGCAGCCGCTTTATGCGCCGCCGCGCAGCATCCTGCAGACCGAGGCGGTGCGCTTCGTGGGTGACCCCGTCGTTGCCATCGTGGCGGAAACCCGCGCCCAGGCGATGGATGCGGCGGAGCTGGTCGAGATCGACTATGACATGTTGCCCTCCGTCACCGACACCGCCCGCGCGCTGGATGCGGACGCGCCGGTGATCTGGCCGGAGCGTGGCAGCAATCTGTGCGTCACCTGGTCCAATGGCCGCCAGGCGGAAACCGACGCCGCCTTTGCCAAGGCGCATACCATCGCCAAGGTCGAGCTGGTGCAGAACCGCCTGGTCGGCAACCCGATGGAGCCGCGCGTGGCCGTTGGCGCCTTCGACACGACGCGCGACCGCTACGAGCTGCACAGCCCGAGCCAGGGCGTGATGAAGGTGCGGGAATCCCTCGCCAAGTTCATCTTCCAGATCCCGATGGAGAAGCTGCGCGTCGTCTCCCGCGATGTCGGCGGCGGCTTCGGCCTGCGCGGCAAGAATTTCCCTGAATCCGCAATGGTGTTGTGGGCGGCGAAGAAGCTCGGGCGGCCGGTGAAGTGGCGTGCGGATCGCACCGAGACCTTCCTGTCGGACCCGCATGGCCGGGACCACGTGACGAAGGCGGAGATGGCCTTCGACGCCCATGGCAAGGCGCTCGGCATGCGGACCAAGACCATGGCCGCGATGGGCGCCTATCTGTTCGATTTCGGCCCGCGCATCCCGACCGTCGCCGGCGCGCGCATTGCCGGTACGGTCTATGACTTGCAGGCGGTGAACCTCCAGGTGCAGTGCGTCTTCACCAACACCCATTCCACGGATGCCTATCGCGGCGCCGGGCGGCCCGAGATCGCTTATACGGTGGAACGCCTGCTGGATGTCGGCGCCAATCTGTTCGGGCTGGAGAAGGACGAGATCCGCCGGCGCAACTACATCCGCCCGGACCAGATGCCCTACGTCAACTGCGTCGGCAATGAACTCGACAGCGGCGATTTCGCCGGTACGCAACAGATGGCGCTGGATCTCGCGGACTGGACCGGCTTCGCGGCACGTCGCGCGGCATCCGAAGCGCAGGGCAAGAAGCGCGGGCGTGGCATCGGCTATTTCATCGAGGCCTCGGGCGGCCAGCCGCAGGAATGGGCGCGGCTCAGCATGGGCGCCGACGGCAAGGCGCGGTTGCATGTCGGCACCTTCAGCCACGGCCAGGGGCATGAGACCGCCTTCGCGCAAATCGTGCATGCCCGCCTCGGCATCCCCTTCGGCGATATCGAGCTGGTGCAGGGCGACACGGATGAGGTGGAGCAGGGCTTTGGCACCGGTGGCTCCCGCTCCTCGCAGATGGGCGGCGTCGCGACCTCGCGCGCTTCGGAAGCGGTGCTGGCCAAGGCCAAGCGCATCGCGGCACATCTGCTGGAAGCCGGCGTGGCCGATGTGGAGTTCCACGATGGCCGCTTCGCCGTGGCCGGCACGGACCTCGCGGTGACCTGGAAGCAGGTGGCGTCCGCCGCGCAGGACCCGGCCAAGCTGCCGCCGGGGGAGGAGCCGGGCCTCGACGAGCGCGTGCTCTACAAGCGCAGCACCGAATGCAACTTCCCCAATGGCTGCCACGTCGCGGAAGTGGAGATCGATCCGGAAACCGGCGTGCTGACCGTGGACCGCTACGCTGCGGTGGATGATGTGGGCAATGTCATCAACCCCATGCTGGTGCATGGCCAGTCGCATGGCGGCATCGCCCAGGGGCTTGGCCAGGCGGTGCTGGAACATGCGATCTACGACAACGAGTCCGGCCAATTTCTGACCGCCACCTTCCAGGACTATGCGATGCCGCGCGCGCAGGACCTGCCGGACCTCGCCATCGGCTTCAACATCGTCCCCACCCCGATCAACGAGCTTGGCGTGAAGGGCGCGGGCGAGGGTGGCGCCTGTGGCGCGCCGCCGGCCATCGTCTCGGCGGCCTGCGATGCGCTGGGGCTCGACCATATCGACATGCCGCTGACGCCCGAGCGCGTCTGGCGCGCGCTGGGGCGCTGAGCCTCAATCCGCGAAGGCCAGCCGCAGCTCCTCCCCACCATCGGGGCGCTGCCGCTGGTCCACGCTGTCCGCGTTGCGGGTGGCAAGCCAAAGCGCAAACGCTTCCTGCGCCGCGGCGGGGCCTTCCAGATCGGAGGCGGAGGGTCGCGGGGAAGGGCGGGGCAGGTGGGCGCCGTCCCAGGACGCGATGACCTGCACCTGGTCCGTGGCGTAGGTGGCCTGCACGCGGATCTCGGCCACGCCGAGGCCGGCCAGCAATTCCTCCAGCTCCAGCAGCGCATGGCCGACATGGTTCATCGTCTCCCGCCTTGCGCCCCAGCCGCCGCCCAGCGCCTCCACCTCATCGAGCAGCGCTTGGTTCATGCCGGCGCCAGGGCGAATGGTGAAATCCGCGCGCTGCGCCACCAGCGGCGCCGTCAGCAGATTCAGCGCTATGGCGACCAGCGCGCCGGCGGTGACGGGCGCCTGCAGCATCGGCGGCAGGAACTGTTCGAAGACGGGCACGCGCAGCAGCGTGCCGATACCGATGGCAAGGCCGAGGCCCACGGTGAAGGTGCGGCGCGTGTCCAGCATGCGCTGGCCCATCAACTGGCAGCCCGTCGCCATCATGAAGCAGCAGACATACAGCAGCATCGCCGCCTCCACCGGGTCCGGCAGCGCCAGCAGCAAAGCGAGCAGCTTGGGGCAGCAGGCCAGCGCCAGCAGCGCGACGGACCCCCAGATGGCGACGCGCCGCGCCAGCACCCGTGTCGCGATGGATAGCCCGACACAGGCCGAGGAACTGCCGGGCGGCATGCCGCCAGCCAGCGCGGTGAGAGAGAAGGCCAGGCTATGGGCCAGCAGCCCGCGGCGGATCGGCGGCGTATCCGGCCGCCGCCAGCCGCCATCGGCAGCGCGCTGGAAGGCCACCAGATCGCCGGTCCAGGAGGCGAAGCAGGCGAGCAGTGCGACGATGAAGGGCGGCAGCATCGCCACATCCAGCTCCCCCAACGCCGGCAGCGTGGGGCGCGGCAGCGCGAACCACGGCGCCTCCCGAAGCATCGCACCATCGCCGAGGCCCGTGCCGTGGAGGGCAGCGGCCAGCGTGCCGACGGCGGCCCCCACCAGCACGGCGAAGCGCGAAAGCCTGCCGCCCTTCAGCGCCACCCCCATCATCACGACAAGCGTCACCAGTGCCAGCGCCGCATGCGCCGAGGTGGGGCCGGTGGCGGCCAGTGCGCGCGGCAGCAGGCTCACGCCGATCAGCAGGATCACCACGCCGGCCACTTCGGTCGGCACCACCTTCTGAAGCCGCCGCAGCGTGCCGGCCAGCAGCACGCCGAGCAGCCCGGTGACCAGCGCCGCCGCCGAAACCGCAGCCAGGCTCACCCCCGGCGTCGCCGCCAGATAGACGGCCACGAAGATCGGCGTCGGGATGGCCGCGATCGGGTAGCCGGAGCCGATCGGCCCGCGCGGCTGCGCCTGCAACAGCCCCGCCAGCGCCATGGCGACGACCGAGAGGCTGACGAAGTTCAGGATATCCAGCGGCAGCAGCCCGAAATGCGTGGCAACCAGCCCCGGCAGGATCAGGTAGATCGACTGGATGCCAATCTGTTGCGCGGCGAGCCCGATGGTCTGCGCCGCGCCCGGGCGATCCTCCACCCCGTGCTCGATCTGCGGTGGGCGAATGGTCCGGCGATCGGCGCGCGGGCTGAAAAGCGTACTGGGGGCGGACCTTGGGGGAATGCGATGGTTTACTTGAAGCGGCAGCTATGCGGTCGCATCCTGCGGTCTAGGCAACATCCGGTCCGACCGCATCCTTCGGAACGGATTTTTGCGCATCGCACCGGGCCATTCCAATGCGGAGTGGTATAACCTTTCCAATCCCGTTCAAGAGAGCAGGGACGTGCCGCCAACGCTTGCCATGACGATCCCGCCCGCAACGGAGGAGGTGACGCGCCTGCTCGAAGCGCTGGAAGCCTTCGCGGAGGCGGCCGCGCTGTCGCCCAAGGCGGCGCACCGGCTTTCCGTGGTGATCGAGGAACTCGCCGCCAATGTGGTCATGCATGGCAGCGCCGGGCCGGACGCCGCCACCTTCGTGGCCGTCACCGTCAGCCAGGATGGCGACGCGCTGATTGCCACTATCGAGGATGATGGCCGCGCCTTCGACCCGCTGGCCCATGCCGCGCCGGATACCGAAGCGACGCTGGACGATCGGGACATTGGCGGCCTCGGCGTGCATTTCGTGCAGCAGATGACCCGCACGCTGCACTACAGCCGCGCGGATGGCCGCAACCGCATGGTCGCCGTGCTCGATCTCACGGGCTGAGCCCAGGCCGCGTCCCGGATCACCCCGCCAGGATCGCGGCCTGGCGGCGTACCAGCCAGACCGCGCGCTCGAATTGCGCGGTGGCGGCGAACAGGGCGGCCCGCGCCGCGGCCGGCCAATCCGCGCCCTCCTGCACCAGGCGCCGGCGCAGGCCCTCCATCATCGTGCCGCGATCATCGGCCAATTGGCGCAGCAGCGCTGCATCCTCGGCATCGCCGCTCTCGGCAAGCTCCGCCAACTGGCCGAGCAGCAGGTGCAGCGCCTCCGCCATGCGCTGCGTTGTCTCCCGCAAGGTGGCGCCGCCGCTGGCGCTGGTGGCGGCGAATTCGCCCAGGGTCTGGCGCAGCGCGGCAAGCCCGTTATTCGCCGCCTCCAGCGTCACCGCGCGGCCGAGCAGGCTGCGGTCGCCACCGCGCGCGATCGCCTCGGCCAGGAAGCCGGCGATGGCGCGCTCTAGCAGCGCGCCGGCCTCCAGCACCCGCGCGGCCTCGCCAGCGGCGCGCTCCGGCTCGGCGCGCAGCGGGTCCACCAGGCCGGGTAGGCGCCGCGCCAGGCGAAGCTGCTCGCGCGCCGCCAGGTCGAGGGCGGTGGGGGGGTGGTCCAGCGCGCGGTCGTACAGGTAGCGCGGCCTTGCCGCCTGTTCCGCCGCGCTGTCCGGGCACAGCCGAGTCAGCAGCGCCAGCATCCGCCCCGGCGCCGCCAGGCCCAGCAGCGCGGAGGTCGTTTGCAGCAGCAGGAACAGCACGCCGATGCGCAGCGAGGCCTCCGGCACCGCGACCGCCAGGCTGGCCAGCAGCAGATCCAGCCCGCTGAAGTGCTCCAGCAGCAGCAGTGCCAGGAACAGCAGCGCGCCCGCCGCCTTCAGCAGCGCCTGGAACATGGAAAGCCGCCGCGCCGCGCCGCGCAGCCCGGCGGCCAGCAGCAGCACCGCGCCGCCCGAGCCGAGCGAGGCGCCACAGACCGCCATCGCCGCCTGTTCGAAGGTCAGCACCCCCGCGGCATGCAGCGTCAGCGCCAGGATGCTGACGGTCGAGGAGGATTGGGCCAACAAGGTCACCGCCGCGCCGGCCAGAAAGGGCAGGATCAGGCCGGTGGTGCCGGCCGGGCTGGTGATGTGCCGCAAATCCTGCAATTCGGCCGCGCCCTCCTTCACCAAATCGAGGCCAAGGAACATCAGCGCCAGGCCAAACAGGGCGCCGAGCACCGGCTTCAGCCGCCGGTCCCGGTCCAGGTTCAGCGCGCCCATCAGCCCCACCAGGCCGATCACCCACAGCACCGCGAGGCGGATATCGACGGTGGCCAGCAACACCAGCCCCGCCGTGCCGGGATTGGCGAAGGCGGCCAGCGGCAGCGCCTGGCGCAGCGACAGCACGCGCGATTGCACCAGCGCGGTCAGGATGAAGGTCACGGCGTTGCTGCTCTGCGTCAGGCCGCCGAGCAGCAGGCCGGTGGCGGCGCTGGTGAAGGGGCCTCGGGTCGCGCGTGCGGCGGCGGCGCGCATGCGCTGCCCGGCCAGGGACTGCAGATTCGCCCCCAGCCCCTTGATGCCCAGAAGAAACAGCCCGATGCCGCCCAGCAGCGCGCCCACCAGATCCACTACCACGCCATCAACCGTGTCATGCAACCGTCATGAATCGTGTCTTTCCAACGCCATAGACAGATAGCCCGATCGGGAGCGATGGGTCCATGCTGGGCTGCGCGCTGGCATCCGGCCTGCGGCACGGCTGGGGCCGTTCCGCCGTGCCAGCTTCTGCGCTAGCGTCGAGATCGATGCCGAGAGAGAAATCCCGCACGTGCCGCCAGCACCCTGCCACCCCGTGCCGCCCGAGACGCGAACCGCGGCCCGGCTGATCCGCAACCGGCCCTTCGCCGGCCTGGCCGGCTGACCGACCCGCATGGCTGATTCGCTGGCCACGCCGGCTCCGGCTCTCCCCTTGGGGGCCGTGCAGGAAAGGCTGGCGGGGCTGGCGGGCTTCTCCCGGTCCGACGTGTTGCGAAACCGCCTGCTGCGCGCCGCGCCCATCCTGTCCCGCCTGCCGCTGGACCGCGCCAGCATCGACCATCCGGACTGGGCGGCGCTGCTGGATGCGGTGACGGTGCAGGAAACCCGCATGTTTCGCGCTGCCGCGCAGATCGCCGCCTTCCGGGCGGAGGTTCTGCCGGCACTGGGCTTCCCCGGCACTCTCTCCCTGGTCTCGGCCGGCTGCGCGACGGGGGAGGAGGCCTGGACATTGGCCATCCTCGCCGCCGGTCTCGGCCGGCCCTGGCAGGTGGAGGGGCTGGATCTGTGCCGCCCGGCGCTGCTGGCCGCCGCCGCCGCGCGCTATCGCCTCGGCCCGCCCGATGCGCTGCGGGAGGTGCCGGAGGCCGATCGCGCCATGCTCGACATCGCCGATGGCTGGTTCGAGCCGGTGGCGGCGCTGCGCCCGCAGGTGCGCTTCCGCCGCGGCAACCTGCTGGATCCCTGCCTGCCGGATGCGGCGGCCGATGCCATCCTGTGCCGCAACGTACTGATCTACATGACGGAGGAAGGGCGTCTGGCAGTGCTGCGGCGGCTGGTGGCGGCGCTGCGCCCGGGCGGCGCGCTGCTGCTCGGCCCGACTGACCGGCCGCCGCGCGGCATCGGCCTGGTGCCCTGGTCGCGCGACCTGATCGGGATCTGGCGGCGGGAGGGGGCCGATGCCTGAAGCTCTGCTCGCCGGTGGTCAGATATTCGCCCTGCCGCAGGATGCCAGCGTGGTGGAGGCCGCCCCGCTGCGCCCGGCGCCCCTGGCTGCCGCCGGAATGCTCGGGGTGGCCGTGGTGGCCGGGCAGGTGGTGCCGGTGATGGCCGCCGCGCCGGGGCTGCCGGGTGGCTCGGCCTGGGTGATGCTGGACGGGCCGGGCGGCCGGGTGGTGGTGGCCGGGCAGGGGTTCGTGCCGCTGCCGCCACAAGGCGCACCACTGCTGGTGCCGCCGCGCCTCGCCGCGCGCCGTGCCCCGCCGCCGCTGCCGGCTGCCGATGCCGCGGAGGGCTGGGCCGTGCCGATGCGTGGCGCGGCGACGCGGCAGATGGCGCTGGCGGCGGAGCTCGGCGCGCTGCGCCTGGTGCTGCCCTTCGCGGCGCTGGAACGGGTGGTGCCGATGCCGGTGCTGCGCCCGGCACCCGCCGCCGGCGCCTGCGCGCTGGGCTATGCGGTGGCCGCAGGCGCGCCGGTGCTGGTGCTCGATGCCGGTTGGCTGATGCAGGCGGAGACCGAAGTGCCGCAAGCCTCGCTGCTCGTGCTGTTCCGCCATGGCGGTCGCCGCCTCGGCCTGCCCTGCACCCGCATCGGCCCGGCCCGCGCCGGGGAGGCGACGCTGGCGCATCGGCTGGATCAGGTGGCGGAGGCGCTGACTGCCGCCCCGCTGGCCGAGGCCGCCGCCCCGCCCGCACCCACGCCGACCCGCGCCGTGCTGCTGTGCAGCGCCGGTGGCCAGGCCTTCGCCCTGCCGGTGGAGGAGGTGGTGGCGGTGATCCCGCCGCAGGCCCCGACCCCGGCGCCGGAGGGTCTGCCACCCGAATTCCGTGGCGTCGCCGCGCATCGGGGCGATGTGCTGCCGGTGCTGGATGCCGGGCTGCGTCTGGGCGGCCTGCCGGTGCTGGGCTGGCAGGGCGCGGTGGCGCCGCTGCTGCGGCTGGCGGGCACGCCTGCCGTTGCTCTGGCGGTCAGCCATGTCACGGGCCTGCGCCGCATCGCCGAGCACGACATCGCCGCCGTGGCCGGGGAGGGGCTGGTCTCCGCCGTCGTCGCAATGGGCGACCAACCTTTGCCGGTCTGCCGCGCCGCCATATTGGGCGCCACCCGATGATCCGCGTGCTGGTGGTGGATGACAGCGGCTTCATGCGCATGGCGCTGCGCCGCATCATCGAGGCTGAGGGCGACCTGAAGGTGGTGGGCGAGGCCGCGGATGGCGAGGCGGCGCTGGAACAGGCCGCGAAGCTGCGCCCGGATGTCATCGCCATGGATGTGGAGATGCCGAAGCTGGATGGGCTGGAGGCGACGCGGCGCATCATGGCGCTGCCCGACCCGCCGGCGGTGCTGATGGTCAGCCACCATACCAGCGACGGATCGGCCACCGCGCTGGCGGCGCTGGACCGGGGCGCGGTGGATTACCTCTGCAAGGATGGCGACCTCGGCAGCGTGGACCTGTCCATGCTGGACCGCGAATTGCGCGGCCGGCTGCGGCATTGGGCGGGGCAGCGCGCGGCGGTGCGGCCGGCGGCGCGGGGCGCGGCGCCGGTGCGGCTGGTGCACGCCGCGGGCGGCTGCGATGTGGTGGTGCTCGGGGCTTCGACGGGCGGGCCGGACGCCCTGGCCGCCTTCCTCTCCGCCGCCGGGCGGCTGCCGGTGCCCTGCGTGGTGGCGCAGCACATGCCGGCGGAACTGGCGCCCGATCTGGCACAGCATCTGGCGCGGCTGTCCGGCGTGCCGGTCGGCGTCGGCCGGGCCGGGCAGCGGCTGATGTCGGGCGAGGTCACGGTGATCCCGGGTGGGACGGATGGGCATCTGGCGCGTGGCGCGGGGGCGGAGGCCGGGCTGGTGCTGCGGCTCGCCGGTGGTGCCGCGGCGGTGCATCCTTCGGTCGATCTTCTGTTCCAATCCGCGGCGCTGGTGGCGCAACGTGGGCTTGGCGTGGTGCTGACGGGCATGGGGCGGGACGGGCTGGTGGGGGCGCGGGCGATGCAGGACAGGGGAATGCCGGTGCTGGCGCAGACGGTGGCGAGCTGCGTCGTCGGCGGCATGCCCGGCGCGGTGATCGCGGCGGGCCTGGCGATCGAGACGGCGGACCCGGCCGGCCTCGGCCGCCGGGTGGCGGCGCTGGTGCGGGAAAGGGTGGCGTGACCACCCTCGATAGAGACCTCTTGGACGCCTTCGTGCCGGAATTCGAGGCCGAGGCGGTGCGGCTCGCCATGGTGCGCGATGCGGCGGCGGCCGGGCGGGCGCTGGACCAGCTTCGCGCCATGGCCGCGGCACTCGGCGCGCCTTCCCTCGCCACGCTGGTGGACCGCACGGCGCAGGCGCTGGATCCGCTGGACTGGCCCGCCCTGCATGCGGGGGCGGAGGCGCTGGCGCGGCAGGCGGTGGCGATCGGCGCGGTCGGCGCGGATGTACCGCTCGCCGAACCACCCGCGCCGGAACCGGCGCCCGTCCCGCCGGCCGCCCCCGCCGCCCTGCTGGACCGGGAGATGCTGGAGGCCTTCGCCCCCGAATTCGCCGCGGCCTGCGACCGGCTGGCGCAGGCCGCCGATGCGGCGCAGGCGGGGTGGGCGCTTGATGGGTTGCGCGCGATGGCGGGCGCGGTGGAGCTTGGCTCCCTGCTGCGTCTGCTGGAACCGGCATCCGCTCTGCTCGACCCCTTCGATGCTGCCGCGCTGGCTGGTCTGTCCGCGGCGCTGCGGGCGCAATCGGCGCGCATCGTCAAGGCCGGCGCCGATCTGGCGCCGCCCGATCCCGCGCCCGCCCCGGCCGTGGCCGCGTTGGATGCGGAGCTGCTGGAGGCCTTCGCGCCCGAATTCGCCGCCGGCTGCGCCCGCCTCGGCACCGCCCCAGATGCCGCCGCGGCCGCCCGGGCGACCGAGGCGTTGCGCGCCATGGCCGCCTCGCTCGGCCTCGATTCGCTGCGCGCCATGCTGGCGGAGGCGCCGTCCGAGGATCTGGCCGCGCTGCCCGCCCTGGCCACGGCGCTGGCCGCCCATGCCGCGGCCATCGCCGCCACGGGCCACGACCTGCCGCCGCCGCTGCCCGCCGCCGGACCAGCCCGCCGCCGCGTGCTGGTGGTGGATGACAGCGCCATGATGCGCCGCCTGGTGCGGGAGGCGCTGGCCCTGGATCCGGAGTTCGAGGTGGTGGGCGAGGCCGCGGACGGCATCCAGGCGCTGGCCGCGCTGCAACGCCTGGCGCCTGACCTGACCATGCTGGATATCGAGATGCCGGAGCTGGACGGGCTCGGCGCGTTGCGGCGCTGGGCGCTGGAGGGTGGCGGCGCGGTGGTCATCGTCTCCTCCGCCGCGCGGCCCGGCTCGGCCACGGCGGTGGAGGCGCGGCGGCTCGGCGCCGCGGGCATCGTCGGCAAGCCTTCCGGCGCGCTCAGCCCGGATTTGCGGGAGCGGCAAGGCGCGGCGCTGCTGCGCACCGCCCGCCGCGCGGCGGGCCTGCCGGTGGAGGCGCTGAGATGATCCAAGACGAGGCGCTGTGGCAGGAATTCGCGGGTGAGTCGGAGGACCATCTGGATGCCATCGACCGCATCCTATCCGCCGGCGAATCAGACCGCGCGGCGGTGGACCGGCTGTTCCGCGCCTTTCATTCGCTGAAGGGCATGTCCGATGCGCTGGGCGCGCCGGGCATGAAGAATGTGGCGCACCGGGCGGAGGATCTGCTCGGCCTGGCGCGCAACGGCCGCGTCATCGTGCAGGGCGCGGTGGCGGAGGGGTTGCTGGCCGCGGTGGATACGCTGCGCCGCCAGCGCGCCACCGTGCTGGAGGCGCATCGCGACGTGCCCGCGCCCGCCGATCTGCTGGCGCGGCTCGCGGCGTTGGCGGAGGGCGGTCCGGCCCGGCCGGCGGCCGCCCCCGCACCCCCGCCGCCGCCCATGCGCGGCGCCGGGGTGGCGCTGCTGGGCGCGCTCGCCTCCCGCTTCGAAGCCGCCGCGCCGCTGCTCGCGGGCCTGGTGGCGGACCGCCGGGCGGACGCGGTGCGGGAGGCGGTGGAGCTGGCGGAGGCAGCCCGGATGCTGGGCCTCGCCCGACTGGCGGCGGCGGTGGAGCGTCTGGCGGCCTTGGCTGGCGGGCCGGGCGCGCTGCCGGCGCTCGGCGCGCTGCGGCGCGGGCTGGGGCTGTTGCAGGATCGGGCCGGGGAGCCAGCCGGTGCCGCGCAGCTCCTCGGGCCGCCGGGCGGCGAATCGGTTGCGCTCGGCCCGCGCCTAGCGGCGCTAGCCTATCAGCTCGAAGCCGCGCTGGCCGGCGGCGATGCCACCGCCGCCATGTCCGGTGCGATGGAAGCGGCGGAGGTCGCAGCGGCCTTTGGGCTGGAGGCGCTGGAACAGCTTCTGCTGGCGCTGGCCGACCTCACCGACCGCGCCGCGGACCCGGATGCGGCGGCGATCCTGGCCGCCCAGGGCCCGGTGCTGGTGGATCGGCTGCGCCATGCGGCGGAAGGCGGGCTGGCGGCGCTGCGTGCGGTGCCGGATGCGCTGCCCGGCGCGGACCAGGCCGACCCGCGCATCCCGCCCGGCTTCGCCGCGCTGCTGGGCGCGGAAGGCCGCCGCCGCGTGGTGGCGGCGGTGGAAGGCGCGCGGCTTCTGGTCCGGCTGCGGCTGGCCATCGGCCTGCCGGCGGAGCTGGAAGCCGGCATCGCCGCCGTTTTATCCTCGGAGGCGGAGGTGCTGACCAGTCGCACGGTGCTGGATGGCCACCCGCCGCATCTCGACATGCTGCTGGCCGGTCCGGCGCAGTTCGAGGCGCTGTCCCGCGCGCTGACCGCCGCCGACCCAGCTGGCGCCGCCGTGCTGGAACTGGCCCCGGCCGAGACCGGCCCGGCGCCGGAGGCGGCGCCCGCCCGCGGCGCGCCGGTGACCATGCGGGTGCGGCAGGAGACGATCGACCAGATCATCACGCTGGAGACCGAGGTGCGCGCCGCCGCGCTGGCCCTCGCGGAGGCGCTGGATGATGGCGGGCTGGCGCAGGCGCTGGCCACGCTCGGCGCGCTGGAACGCCGCCTGGCCGGCGGCACCGCACGGGAGCTCGGCGGCGCGCTCGGCCGGCTGCGGCAGTTGCAGGAAACGCTGGAGCGCAGCGAAAGCCGCCTCGCGCTCGGCATGCGCCGGCTGGATGATGCGGTGATGGAGCTGCGCGTGGTGCCGGTCGGCACGCTGTTCGGCCGACTGCCGCGCGTGGTGCGCGCCGTCGCCCAGGCCTCGGGGCGGGAGGTGGAGCTGGTGATGGAGGGTGAGGACGTCACCATCGACCGCAGCCTGGTCGAATTGCTGGCCGACCCGCTGCTGCACCTGACGCGCAATGCCGTGGATCACGGCATCGAGCCGCCCGAGGTGCGAGAGGAAGCGGGCAAGCCCCGCCGTGGCCAGCTTCGCGTCTCCGCCGCGCGCCGCACCGGCCAAGTCTGGGTGCGGGTTGCCGAGGATGGGCGGGGGATCGAGCGTGATCGCGTGCTGGCCCGCGCCGTCGCGCGCGGCATCGTCAGCGCCGATCAGGCGGCGCAGATGGGGGAGGAGGAGGTCTTCGCCCTGCTGTTCCGCCCCGGCTTCTCGACCGCCGAGACGGTGACCGAGACCTCCGGCCGCGGGGTCGGGCTGGATGTGGTGCAGGATGCGATCCGCCGGGCCGGTGGCACGGTGGAAATCGCCAGCGTGGCCGGGCAGGGCACCAGCTTCACGCTTCGCCTGCCGCTGACCGCCGCGGTGCAGCCGGTGCTGCTGGTGGAGGCCGCCGGCCACCCCTATGCGCTGCCCGCAGCAAGGGTGGAGGCGGTGCTGGAAGCCGGCAGCCCGGCGGGCTGCGACGTGCTGGCGCTGGCCACGCTGCTCGGCGCGGGTTCGCCGCCCGGACCCGCGGGCGCCATCGTGATCGTGAAGTCGGGCGGGCGCAGCTTTGGCCTGGCGGTGGACCGGGTGCAGAAGCGCACCGATCTGCTGCTGCGACCGCTGCATCCGGCACTTGCCGTGCTGCCGGGAATCGGCGGCGTTGGTGTGCTAGGCAATGGCGAGCCGGTGTTGGTTCTGGAACCGGATGGGTTCGCGCCGGAGGTGGCGGCGGGTTGATCCACGGCGCTTCGCGGGGGGCGCTGGACGCTGCCGCGCGCCAAGGCTAAGGCCGCTTCATGCGCCGTCAGGGCGACTCGCCCCGGCCCGAAGAATGGCCGCCCGATACTTGAGGAAGGACCTGCCCGTGATTGCTCGACGCCACGCCCTTGGTGCCGGCGGCCTCGCGCTGCTGCTGGCCGCCTGCCAAGCTCCTATCGCCCAGCGCGCGCTGCCGGAGGACGGCACGATCGACCTGCTGACGCTGCTGCGCGGCAAGCCAGAACATAGCCGATTCGCCGCCGCCCTCGCGGTCGCCGGCGCGGTGCCCCGCCTCGGCCTGCGCAGCGGCGCCGTGACGCTGTTCGCGCCCACCAATGAAGGCTTCAATGGCCTGCCGGCCCCCGTGTTGGCGCTGCTGGACAACCCGCCCTCCAACCCGACGGAGGCGCAGCGCGCGCTGGTGCAGCCGATCGTCTTCGCCAATGCCGCCTTCGGCCTGCTGCGCTTCCAGGACATCGCGGCGCGCCGCAATACGGTGGTGACCTGGGACCGCGCCCGGCTTCGGGTGCAGCCCAGCGGCACCCGCACCGCGACCCTGGTGCGGGAGGGTGTCATGCCGGTGGCCGGCCGCGCGCCGGTGACCATCACGCGTGGCGATGTGCTGGCCTCGGACGGCGTGTTCCATGTGACCAGCGGGCCGGTCCTGCCGGGCTGAACCCAGCCCCTGCGCGCGCGGGCGCTCAGCCCGCGTAGCGCAAGGCGAGCGCCGTGATGTCATCCGCCTGCGGCGCGCCATCGGCGAAGGCCGTCACGGCGCGCAGCACCGTATCCACCACCTGGCGCGGATCGGTGCCGGACTCCGCCAGCGCCGCCACCAGGCGGTCCCGGCCGAAGAAGCCGCCCTTGTCATCCTCCGCCTCCGACACGCCGTCGGAGTAGCAGAACATCGTCTGCCCGGCCGCGAGCTGGAACGGGTCCGAGCTGTAGGGGATGCCCTCCATCACGCCGAGCGCCGGCTGCCGGCGCAGCTTCTCCATCAGCCGCGGCGCCGCACCCTGCGCGACCAGCAGCGGAATGTCGTGGCCCGCGACCGCGATCCGCCCGGCGCCGGTGGTGCCATCGATCACGCCGACCACCACGGTGACGAAGGTCTGGTTTTCATTGTCGGCCGAGAGGTCGTCATTGGTCATGGTGAGGATGTCACCCGGATCCGGCGCGCCATCACTGGGCGCGAGGCGCTTCGCGGCGGCGCGCATCAGGCCGAGCGTGCGCGCCATGGTCAGCCCCGCCGGCGCGCCCTTGCCGGAGACATCGGCCACCGCGAACAGCATGTATCGGCCATCGAGAGCCAGGCAGTCATACAGATCGCCGCCCACCTGGCGTGCCGGCACCATGGCGGCATGCACCGCCAATTCACCCGTCGCGGCCGCGCGGAAGTCACGCGGCACCAGCGAAAGCTGCGCGGCGCGGGCCGATTCAAGCTCCGCCTCCAACGCCGCCAGCCGGGCATCGGCCAGGTCCCGCAGGCGCTTCTTTTCCAGCACCGCGCCGAGGCGCGCCTTCAGCAGCGGCGGGTCGAAGGATTTCGGCAGGTAGTCCTCGGCGCCGAGTTCGATGCAGCGGACGATCTTGTCCATCTCCGTCAGCGCGGAGATGACAATCACGGGCGGCGCCGCGCCGCGGGCGGCGCGCAACTGTTCCAGCACGCCGATGCCGTCCAGGTTCGGCATTTCCAGGTCCAGCAGCATGATGTCGAAGCGCGCGCGCTCCAGCGCCGCCAGCCCCTGCACGCCGTCCTCGGCCATCGTCACATTGGGATAGCCGAGTTCCGCCAGCCGGCGCTTCAGCACCAGGCGGTTGAAGCTGCTGTCGTCGACGACGAGGATCGCGACATCCTCGCCGTTCAGGATTGTCTCGCTCACGCTTTCTTCCCTCGATCGGACGCCCCACGGTCTGACGCCCCACGGTCTGAAGCCATGGCCTCCACCACGCTGCGGGTCTCGGCGGCCAGCTTGGACAGGTCGATCATGGTCACGGTGATCTCCTCCGCCGCCGTCGCATTGGACTGGCCAATGCGGGACAGGGTGCTGACGCGGTCGGTGATGGAGGTGACGGTGGCCTGCTGTTCCTCCATCGCCACTGCGATGGCGCCCGCCAGCCGGGCGCTTTCGGTGACCAGTGTTTCCAGTTCGTCCATCGCTTCGCCCACCGCGGCGGCGGTGCCGCTGCCTTCGCGGGTGCGGCGGCCGGCGACCAGCACGACGTCGGCGATTTCCTGCGCCAGCGATTCGCTGCTGGCGGCCAGCGCGCGCACTTCCTCCGCCACCACGGCCAGGCCGCGGCCATGTTCGCCGGCGCGGGCGGCCTCGATGGCGGCGTTGATGGCCAGGATGTTGGTCTGGGTTGCGATCTTGGCGATGGTGCCGGCGATGCGCGTGACGCGTTCGGTATCCTCCGCCACCGCATCCACCAACTCGATCAGGCTGCGCAGCTTCACCAGGTTGGTGGCGAGCAGGGTCTTCGATTCATCGGCGCGGTCGCTGCTGTCCTGCGTCGTGCGGTTGACCTCCCGTACCGCATCCTGGGTCTGGCCGAGCGCTTCCTCCACCTGGCGCAACTCCGCCAACTGGGTCATCGCGCCATCCGAGACCTGGCCGATGGCATCCGAGGCCTGGGTGGTGGCGACCGCGGTGCGGCGGGCATTTTCCAGCGCCGTTTCGGTCAGGTTGCGGGCGGCAACCAGATTGGCGCGGAACACCAGCAGGGCGCGGGCCATGTCGCCCACCTGGTCGGTGCGGTCCGCCCCCGGCACCGAGGTTTCCACCGCACCGCGCGACAGGCTGACCATGGCCATGGCGAGGCGCGACAGCGGCCGCGCCAGCAGCCGCACCAGCACCACCCAGACCAGCGCGCAGCCGACCAGCCCGGCGATGGCGGCGGCGATGACGATGGTACGCGCCTGCTGTTCGAGCTGCCGTGCCGCTTCCAGCGATTCTTCCGAGCTGCGCTTCACCTCGACCCGCGCCGCGGTGGCGACGCGGTTGAAGGCGGAGGCGAAGTCCAGCCATTCCTCATGCAGCGGGCCGAACATCGGGCGCTCGCGGGCGGCGAAGGCGGCGCGCACCTGTTCGGTGAAGCCGGGCAGGCGCGCCGCCATGTCCACGCCGCCACCGAGCACGATCGGGTCGATCTGCCGGCCGAGGATCGCCACCATCCGGTCGAAGGTCTCGTTGATCAACTGGCCGTTGCGCACCATGCGCTGGGCGCTGGGGCCCGGCTGCAGCACGCCGGCGATGACACTGGCGAAGGCGGAGGAGAAATCCGCCACATGCAGCGCGAGGTCATCGACAGCCGTATCGGCATCCCGGTCGCGCAGGCCGAGCTGCTCGATGATGACCACCTGGCGCCCCACCACGACCAGCGCGGCGCTGGACAGCAGCCCCACCACCATCACCATCAACAGGGTGATCAACCCGGCCCGTACGCCGATGCGCCCGAGCCAGGCCCCGAGGCGGGACGCGCCGGGGTTGGCGGTGCCGGCACGCAGCCCGGCGGGATGCGACGCGGCTGGGGGCGGGCTGCCGGGCTTGGCCGAAAGATCCGGCATGGCTCAGCCCTGGTCCTGGATGGGTGCGAAGCTGCGCATGCGGGGTTCGGTGGCCTTCTTTACCTTGGCGCTAGGCGACGGGGCGGGAGGCTACAGGCCGCGCCACCCGGCAACAAGCGCGGGCGGCGGTTTGACTGGGGGCGCCGGGCGCCGGATGCTCCCGATCGCGCAGAGACGCAGGAGGGAAACGCGACCATGGCCGAGCATCCATTCACCCTGGAAGACCTTGAGACGCTGCGGCAATGGGATACGCCGACCATCTGCAACGCGCTGGAATTCGTAGTGCCGGCCCGCCGCGGCCACGGCTTCACGGTGCGCCCGATGGTGGCCGCGGACCGCAAGCTGCCGCCGATCTGCGGCCTGGCCCGCACCGGTACCATCCGCGCCGCAGCACCTTCGGGCCGGCCGAAGGAGGTGGACCGCAAGATCCGGCTCGGCTGGTACGAATATGTCGAGCGCGCATCCCTGCCGACCATCGTGGTGCTGCAGGACCTGGACGATACGCCCGGCGTCGGCGCCTTCTGGGGCGAGGTGCATTCGGCGGTACACAAGGCGCTCGGCGCTCAGGGCGGCGTCACCAATGGCTCGATCCGCGACCTCGACATGCTGGCCCCGAACTTCCAGCTGATTGCCGGTGTGGTAAATCCGTCTCACGCTTTCGTGCACATGGTGGCCTTCGGGCAGGAAGTCTCGGTGCATGGGATGCATGTGCAGCATGAGGATGTGGTCCATGCCGACCACCATGGCGCCGTGGTCATCCCGCATGACGCCGTTCGCAAGATTCCGGCCGCGATCGAGCTGGGCGCGCGGCGGGAGAAGGTGATCCTGGACCTGTGCAAGGACCCGGATTTCAGCGCCGCCAAGCTGGCGCAGGCGCTGGCCCAGGCGGATGAGATCCACTGACCGCGGGGCTGGCGTGACGGAGATGCGGGTCGGGCTGGGCCATGTCCGGCCCGAATGGGTCGATCACTACGGCCACATGAACCTGGCCTACTACCTTGTGGTCTTCGATCTCGCGACGGATGCCGCCTGGCCGGATTGGGGCCTGGGCGCTCCGTTGCGGGCGCGGGGCCTTGGCACCTTCGCGGTTGAATCCTGGCAGGCCTATCGGCGGGAGGTGGTGCTGGACGCGCCACTGGCCGCTGACAGCGCGCTGCTCGCCTTCGATTCCAAGCGCCTGCTGCTGCGCCACCGGCTGTATCACGCAGCGGAAGGCTGGCTCTCGGCGGAGAATGAGGTTCTGTACCTCTGCGTCGACCTCGCCACGCGGAAGGTCGGCGCCTGGCCGGAGGATGTGCTGGCCCGCTTCGCGGCACTGCGGGTGGAGGAGTCCCCGCAGCGCCTGGCCCTGAAACGGCGCGAAACGGGAACGTAACGCAAGGGGATTTTCAACCTTGGTGCAGGAGGATAGGGACCGCGCCAAGGAGTATCCCCGATGCCAGACCTGATCACCGAGACCACCCGCACCTCCTGGTTCAGCCGGCTCGGCAGTGCGATCGGCGGCATCTTCGTTGGCCTGATATTCGTGCTGGCGGCGGTGGTGCTGATCTTCTGGAACGAAGGCCGCGCGGTGCAGACCGCGAAATCACTCGCGGAGGGTGCGGGTCAGGTCCAGAGCGTGGCGGCGGACCGGCCGGATGCGGCGATGGAGGGCCGGCTGGTGCATGTCAGCGCCCCGGTGCGTGCCGGCGGCGTGCCCGCGGATACCGAATTGGGCGTCACCGCGCCGCCCGGCACGCTGCGCCTGCTGCGCCAGGTCGAGATGTATCAGTGGCGGGAGGAGCGGCAGACCGAGACGCGGACGCAAATGGGCGGCGCCTCCGAGACCGTGACCACCTATCGCTACACCCGCGGCTGGGCGGAAGGCCGCAACGATTCCAGCCGCTTCCGCCAGCCGGCGGGGCATGAGAACCCCGAGCCGCGTTACGCCGACCGGGCCCGGACGGCGCCCGATATCCGCCTCGGCGGCTTCCGGCTGACCGAGGAGCAGGCGGGCGAGGTGCCGGCACGGGAGGAACTGGCCCCGCCCGCTGGCCTCGGAAGCGCGATGTTCATCGGCGCCGATGCCAACGCGCCGCGCGTCGGCGACCTGCGCATCACCTGGCGCATCGCGCGGCCGGAGGCGCTGTCGGTGGTGGCGGCGCAGAGGGGCGATGGCTTCGCTGCCTTCCGGACCCGGGCCGGCGATGAGCTGTTCCTGCTGGTGCCGGGCCAAGTGCCGGCGTCAGAGATGTTCGCCCAGGCCGAGGCTGCCAATGCGACGATGACCTGGCTGCTGCGCGGCGGTCTGGTGCTGCTGATGCTGGTGGGCTTCGGCCTGGTGCTGAAGCCGCTGAAGGTGCTGGCCGATGTGCTGCCGCCGGTGGGCGCCGTGGTCGGCTTCGGCACCGGGCTGGTGGCGCTGCTGCTGACGCTGGTGCTGGCGCCGTCGGTGATCGCGCTGGCCTGGCTGTTCTACCGGCCGCTGGTGGCGGTGGCGGTGCTGGCGGCGGGGATTGGCGCTGCGTTTGCCATCGGGCGGCTGCGGCGGGGGCGGATGGCAGTCGCGGTTCAGCGGTAGCCGGCGGCCTGCAGCTCGAACAGCTCGGCATAGCGGCCGCCCTGGGCCAGCAGAGCTTCATGCGTGCCTTCCGCCTCGACCCGGCCATCAGCAAGCACCAGGATGCGGTCGGCCATGCGGACGGAGGAGAAGCGGTGCGAGATCAGCACCGCGGTGCGGCGTTCGCTGAGGTCCTTGAAGCGGGCAAACACCTCGTATTCGGCGCGGGCGTCGAGCGCGGCGGTGGGTTCGTCCAGGATCAGCACCTGGGCCTGCCGCATGTAGGCCCGGGCGATGGCCATCTTCTGCCATTCGCCGCCGGATAGCTCGACGCCGTTCTTGAAGCGCTTGCCGATCATCTGGGCGAGGCCGGCGGGCAGGCGGGCGATCACCCCATCCGCCTGGCTGCGCTGCGCCGCACGCTCGATGCGCGCCGTGTCGTCGCGGGCGGCGATGCGGCCGACGGCGATGTTGTCCGCCGCGGTCAGGTTGTAGCGGACGAAATCCTGGAAGATCACGCCGATGCCGGCGCGCAGCGCATCCAGATCATAATCGCGCAAATCGCGGCCATCGAGCAGGATGCGGCCCTCCACCGGGTCGTACAGCCGCGTCAGCAGCTTTACCAATGTGGTCTTGCCGGCGCCGTTTTCGCCGACCAGGGCCACCACCTCGCCGGCGTGGAGCGTGAAGGAGAGGTGGCGCACGGCCCAGCGTTCGGCGCCGGGGTAGCGGAAGCCGACATCCTCGAAGACGAAGCCCTGCTGGATTTGCGCCGGGAAGGGCAGGGGCTCGGGCGGGGAGAGGATGCCGGGCTGCACCCGGAAGAAGCTGAACAGATCGTCCAGGTACAGCGCCTGGCTGGCGGTGGTGGAGAAGCCCGTCAGCAACCCCTCCAGCAATTGCCGCAGCCGGCGGAAAGACCCGGCGAGAAAGGTCAGGTCGCCGACGCTGAAGGCGCCCTCCAGCGTGCGCCATACGATGAAGGCGAAGGCCAGATAGTAGCCGATGGTGCCGATCGCGGTGAAGGCGCCGCCCCAGAAGGCGCGCCTTTGCGCCAGAAGCCGGTTGCCGGCGTAGAAGGCGGTGGCGACCTCGGCATAGCGATTGATGAGGAAGTCGTTCAGGCCGAAGACCTTCACCTCCTTCGCCGTTTCGGCGCTGGCGGCGGTGGCGCGGACGTAATCCAGCTCCCGCCGCTCCGGCGCCCGGAAATAGTCCAGCGCGTAGCCCTGGGCGTTGAAATGCGCCTCGCCGAGGAAGGCCGGGCCGAGGGCGACCAGCAGCAGCAGGATCAGCCAGGGGGCGTAGAACAGCAGCCCGGCGGCGAAGCTGGCGACCGTCACCAGATCCTGCACCTGGTTGAAGATCTGCCCCATCAGGCTCATCCGGCCGCTGGTCTGCCGGCGGGCGCGGTCGAGCTGGTCCTGGAAGGCGGCATCCTCGAAATCCGCCAGGTCCAGCGTGGCCGCGTGGCGCATCAGGCGGATGGAGGCGTCATTTGCCACCCGCTCCCCCAGCAGGCTGTCCACCAGGGCGACGACGCGGCCAAGCAGATCGCCCAGCACCGCCAGGCCGAATTCCGCGGCAACCAGCCAGGCGAGCCAATCCAGCCGCCCTGCCTCCCACCATTCCCAGGGCGAGGCCGGGCGCGGCTGTTCACCGAGCAGCGCGACCACATCGTCGATGATCAGCTTCCCGATGAACAGCGCCATCACCGGCAGCAAGGCCCGCACCAGCCGCAGCAGCAGGGAGGCGGTGGTGAGCCAGGGGCTGGTGCGCCAGACCATGGCGATGAAGGGCGCCAGGTTCCGCAGTGCGCCCAGCCGTTCCTGGAAGGATTTTGGCACGCGCTGCGGCGGGCTGCGCCGGCCGCTCACGGAGGCTTCTTTTCGCGGGGCCCCGCGCTGTTGACGATGACAATGCCGCCGCAGATCAGTACCAGCGCGCCGAGCAGCGCGGGCGTTATCGGCTCCGCCAGGATCAGCGCGCCGAACACAACGCCAAACGCTGGCGTCAGGAACAGGAAGGGGGCGAGGCGGGAGGCCGGGTGGCGCGCGACCATCCAGAACCAGGCGATGTAGCTGGCAACCGCCACGACCAGCACCTGATAGACCAGCGACCACCAGACCACGGCGCTGGGCGCGAAGATGCCGGCCTCGCCAAGCGCGAAGCCGAGCGGCATCAGCAAGGCGGACACCAGAAGTTGGTACAGCAGCGTGCGTTCCGGCGCGATGCGGGTCAGGCGGCTCACCTTGATGGTGGCGATGGTGCCGCCCCAGGCGAGACCCGCCAGCAGCGCCAGCGCATCACCCACAAGCTGCGTGCCGCCGAGGCGATCGGCGAAGATCAGCGGCGGCCCGCACAGCGCCATCAGCAGGCCGGTGAGCTTGCGCGGCGTCAGCCGGTCATCCCGCAGCAGGAAATGCGTGGCAAGCGTCGCGAAGAAGGGTGCGGTGTACAGCAGCACGACGACCCGCGCCGCGGTGGTGCGTTCCAGCGCCGCGAAGATCGCCCAGAATTCCAGCGCGAACAGCGCGCCGCAGAGCAGCCCGGCCGGCAGGCTGCCATCGCGCTTCACCAGCACCACGCCGCGCCACCAGCACCAGGCCAGCACCGGCGGTATCGCCAACGCGGAGCGAAGCCCGGCCTGGACCAGGGGCGAGATGCCCTCGCCCCCCAGCTTCATCGCCACCTGGGCAAAGCCCCAACTGGCGCAAAGCAGAACCAGCAGCGCGATGTCGGCAGGTGAAAGCCGTGCCGTCACGCCTGGTGGCGCAACACGCCGCCGACGATGGTGGCCTTCACCTGTGTGCCGCCGATGTCCTCCCCATTCAGCACGTCGCGATCGAGCACGATGCAATCGGCCAGCTTGCCGATCTCCAGTGAGCCCTTTGCGTGTTCCTCCCGCTGCGCCCAGGCGCCGAGGGTGGTGTAGGCATGCAGTGCCTCCATCGGTGTGATGGCCTGGGATGCGTCCAGATCCGCGCCGGTGCTGGTGCGGCGGGTGGCCATCGCGGCCAGTGCGGTCCAGGGCGAGACGCGACAGACGGCGAAATCCGAGTGGCCGGGCGCGGGGATGCCGGCATCGATCAGCGCACGATGCGGCCACATATGGCGCATGGCGTCCTGACCGCGATTGGCGACATAGGCCTCGCCGAGTTCGTCCATGAAGCCGGTGGCGGAGCTGTCCACGAAGCCGCCGCGCTTCAGTCGCGCCAGGATCGGTGGCGTGACGAAGCAGCAGTGCTCGACACGCATCCGGTGATCTGCCACGGGATGCGCGGTCAGCGCCGCCTCCATCACATCCAGCGCGAAGTCGATGCCGCGATCGCCGACACCCTCGATCATCACCTGCAAACCGGCGGCGTGGGCGGCGGTGGCGCGCTGGATAAGGTCGTCCTTTTCATAGAGCAGCATGCCGATATTCGGCACCGGCTCCCCCGGCACCGGCGTGCCGAGATAGGGGTCCCAATAGGCGGCGGTGCGGCCGCTGGTGGAGCAATCCGGGCACCACTCCACGCCGATCAGCCGCAGCCAATCATCGCCGAAGCCGGACTGGATGCCGGCGCCGATCAGCGCCGGGATCAGCGGCTCGTCGCGGCCGGAGGCGATGATGCCCATCCGCATCCGCCATTTTCCGTCCCGCAGCATGCGCTGATAGGCGCGGATGGCCTTGGCCGGCGTCAGCGAATTGGCAACGGAGGTGATCCCGGCGGCGAGGCACTGGTCCTGCACCTGCTCCATGCCCTCCGCGATGTCGGCCTCGCTGTCCTGGCCGTGCACGGCGTTGAGGAAGACATGCGCCGCGGTTTCGCGCACCAGGCCGGTGAAGCGGCCATCGGGCAGGCGATCGAAGCGGCCGAAGGCGGGGTCGGGCGTGTCCTGCGTCACGCCGCAGGCGGCGAAGCCGGCGGAATTCGCCAGGCCCAGATGGCCGTCGGTCCGCAGGATGAAGATCGGCCGGCCGAGGCTCGCCGCATCCAGCTCCGCCAGCGTCGGGTACCCGCCGCAGGCGCGTTCGTTAAGCCGGTAGAAGGCGCACCATTGGCCGGGCGCGGCCTTCTCGCAGCGCGCGCGGATGCGGGTGAGCAGCGCCTCGCGCGTTGCCACATGATCCGGCGAGACCAGCGTCCAGGCGCGCAACCGCAGCGCATAGGCATCCGGATGCGCGTGGCTGTCGACGATGCCGGGCAGCACGCGGCGGCCCTCCGCATTCAGGATCGTCGTGCCGGGACCTGCAAGGTCGCGCAGCCCGTCATCGCCCAGCGCCACGATGCGGCCGCCCAGCGAGGCCAGCGCGGTGCATTCGCGGCCGTCCGCATCCATCGTCGCGATGCGGCCATTCAGCAGCAGGAAATCGGGTCTCATGCGGCGATCCTGTCGATCTGGTCGCGCAGCCGGTACCAGCCGCCGACGAAGGGCAGGAACCAGGGCGTGCCGGTATAGGTGGGCCGGGTCGGGAAGTTCAGCCCGTCCAGCGCGAAGCGTTCATTCGCCGCGCCCGCCAGCTTCAGCGCGACATTGTGGCCGAGCCAGGTGGCCATGGCGACGCCGCTGCCCTGGCAGCCGGCAGCGAAATGCACGCCATCCTGCACGCCGATATGCGGCAGGTAGTCGAAGGTGAAGGCCACATAGCCGGTCCAGGCATGGGTGATCTTCGTCTGTGCCAACTCCGGAAAGGTCGCCGTCATGTAGCCATGCAGGGTTGGCGCGGATTGCTCTGCGGTCGCCGCGCGAAAACTGGCGCGGCCGCCCCACAGGACCCTTTTCCCGTCTGGAGACGGCCGGAAGTAGTTCAGCACGCGTTTGCTGTCCGAAATCATGCGGCGGCCTGGGAACAGCCGATCCATCGTCTCCGGCGGCAATTCCTCTGTCGCGATGATGTAGGAATTCAGCGGCACCAGGCGGCGCGCCAGCCAGGGCAATGCCGTGCCGCGCGCATCCTTGGTGTAGCCATTGGTGGCCACCAGTACGGCATCCGCGCGCATCTCGCCCTTGTCGGTCGCCAGGCGGAAGCCGCTGCCGTCCTGCTTCACGCCAGTGACGCGCACGCCATCCACCAGATGCGCGCCGGCCTTCTCCGCCGCCGCGGCCAGGCCGCGCGCATATTTGCCGGGATGCAGGCTGCCGGTGGCCGCGGCCGCCATGCCGCCCTGGTAGTGATCGCTGCCAAGGTATTCGCGCTGGCGGGTCTTCGGCACCATCTCCGTCGGCAGGCCCGTCACCTTCGCGATCCACTCGGCGCGGCCCTCGATGGCCTTGTAGTGGCCCTTTGACCAGGCGCCGAGGTAGCGGCCGCAGCGCACATAGTCGCAGTCGATGCCCTCCCGCGCGATGGTCTCCTCGATGAAGGGGAAGGACGCCGCGGCGGCTTCCGTGATGCGCTGCGCCTGCTCCGCGCCATAGGTCTGGGTGAGGCCGGTGGAGGCCACCTTCAGCCCGCCCGAGACCATGCCGCCATTGCGGGACGAGGCGCCCCAGCCGATGCGCTCGGCATCCAGCACCGTCACCTGGTGCCCCAGCCGCCGCAGCGTCAGCGCGGCCGAAAGCCCGGCGTAGCCGCCACCGACGATCGCGACCGCGGTTTGGTCCGGCAGGGGGTTGTCGCGGTCCGGCGGCTCTGCCGCTTCCCACCACCAGGGGCGGGCCTTGAAGCCGGGGGCGAAGATCGGATGAAGATCAGACATTGCCGTGGCGCGCGTCCCGCTGTTCACTTGGTCTGGATAAGGTTCCTGCCGGAGACGCCCCGGATCAAGGGACCAATCGGGGGCTTCAACAAAAAGGGGATTTTCGTATGCAAAACTTCCAGCAGGATTGCGTCGAGCTGGCGCTGGAGAAGTTCCGCCGTGGCGAAGTCAGCCGACGTGGCCTGATGGTGGGGCTGGCCGCGCTGGGCGTGGCCAGCGCGCTGCCGAATGCGGCACAGGCCCAGGCGGCGCAGCAGCTTGTCATGGTGAACTGGGGCGGCATCGCCAACCAGGGTTTCGGCAACTTCTACGGTGCGCCGTTCACCGCCGCCAATCCGGGCGTAACCGTGGTGCAGGACAGCACCGGGCCTTCCGCCGGGCGCATCCGCTCCATGGTCGAGTCGCGGCGCGTGACGTGGGACCTCTGCGACAGCTCCGCCACCTCCTCCTACCTGCTCGGTGCGTTGAATCTGCTGAACCCGGTCGATTACAGCGTGGTGGACCGCAGCAATGTCATCGGCCCGACCTTCGCACTGGAGCATGGTGCAGCGCCGTATTCGTTCAGCAACGTGCTGGTCTATGACAGCAGCAAATTCGCCGAGGCGCCGAAGGGCTGGGCGGATTTCTGGGACCTGCAGAAATTCCCCGGTACCCGCCTGCTGCGGCGCGATGCCGCCGGCGCGCTGGACGTGGCGCAGCTTTCGCTCGGCAAGAGCCCGGAGAATCTCTACCCGCTCGACATCCGCGCCTGCCTGGCGCGCGTGCGGGAGATCCGGCGCAGCCTGGTGTTCTGGACCAGCGGCGCGGAATCGGAGCAGTTCATCCGCACCGGAGAGGCGGTGATGGGCATGCTGTGGCACACCCGTGCCAAGGTGCTGGAGAATGAGAGCAACGGCCGGTTCAAGTTCATCTGGAACCAGGGCATCCTGCAGCCCGGCATCTTCGTCAGCCCGCGCGGCAACCCGGGTGGCGCGCTGGCGCAGCGGCTGCTGGCCTCGATGCTGGCGAATGCGGCGCCACAGGTGGAACTGCTGAAGTTCCTCGGCAACGGGCCGACCAACCCGAATGCCGCGGCGCTCGTGCCCGAGGAATTCAAGAAGTACAACCCGACCGAGCCGGCCAATGCGCGGGTGCAGGTGGCACAGGATGGTCGCTGGTGGGGGCAGAATTATGCCCAGGCCAATGCGGACTATATCGACATGGTCACGGGCTGAGTGCAGTTTTGCTGCGGCGCGGCATGACCGCGCCGCAGGCAGACTTGCAAGGGACTTCATGCCGACGATCCTGGTGAAATCCGGCGGCGAGGCTGCCATGCCGGAATGGCAGCGGCATTTCGCCGAATTCGCGCCCGATCTGGCGGTGCGGTGGTGGGATGATGCGGGCGTGGAACCGGATGCCGTGGATTACGTGCTGGCCTGGGATCCGGATGCCGGGCGGCTGGCCGGCCTGCCGAACCTGAAGGTCATCTTCGGCAGCGGCGCCGGGGTGGACCGCATCACTGCCGACCCCGCGCTGCCGCGGCATCTGCCGCTGGTGCGCATGGCGCCCGATGGCGCAACGCAGCGCATGGGCGAGTTCATCTGCTGGGCGGCGCTGTTGTTACTGAAGGATGCGCGACGCATGGCGCTGAACCAGGCGCTGGCGCAGTGGAAGGATTTCGAGCCGGAGCGCACCGCGGCCGAATCCCCTGTCGGCATCATGGGTCTCGGCAATATGGGCGGCCGCGCCGGCGCCATGTTGCAGGGGCTGGGCTTTCCCGTGCGTGGCTGGTCACGCACGCGCAAGAACCTGCCGGGCGTGGCGTGTTTTGCCGGCGCGGCGGAGTTGGGTGCCTTCCTGGCGGAGACCCGCATCCTGGTCTGCCTGCTGCCCGCCACGGCGGAGACGAACGGCATCCTCGCCGCGCCGCTGCTGGCCAGGCTGCCGCAGGGGGCCGGGCTGGTGAATGCGGGCCGCGGCAGCCACCAGAAGATCGAGGATATCGTCGCGGGGCTGGATTCCGGCCAGTTGTCCGGCGCGGTGCTCGACGTGTTCGAGACGGAGCCGCTGCCAGCGGAAAGCCCGGCCTGGGCGCATCCGAAGATCACCGTCACGCCGCATGTCGCCAGCCTGCCAAGTCGTCGTGAACGCGCGCAGTATGTGGCGCGCGCGATTGCCGACTTCACCGCGGGCCGCCCGCTTGCCAACCTCTATGACCACGCGCGAGGCTACTGAATGGGACTCCCGCCGCCGCCTGTCCGCCCCGATCCGGACCACGTGCCGACCGAGCAGGAACTGCGCGAGGATCTCGCCGCTGCCTACCGCCTGATTGCGCTGTACGGCATGACCGACCTGGTCTTCACGCATCTGTCGGTGCGCGTGCCGGGAGAGGGACACAGGTTTCTGGTGAACCCCTACGGGCTGCTCTTCGAGGAAATCACGGCATCTTCCCTCGTGCTGGTCGATGCGGATGGGGAACCGCGGCAGAGCACCACCTGGCCGGTGAATCCGGCCGGCTTCGTCATTCATTCCGCCGTGCATCGCGGCCGCGACAACGCGAATTGCGTGATGCACACGCACACTCTGGCCGGCATGGCGGTGGCGGCGCAGCAAGGGGGCTTGCTGCCGCTGAACCAGATGATGATGGAGTTCATCGGCCGCGTCACGATCCATGACTATGAAGGCGTCGCCGCGGATGACAATCTCTCGGAGCGTGAACGGCTGGTGCAGGACCTTGGCGACAAGCCGGCGATGATCCTTCGCAATCACGGCCTGCTGACGGTTGGGCACACGGTGGCGGAGGCCTTCTACTGGATGTGGTATCTGGAACATTCCTGCCGCATCCAGCTCGCCGCTCAATCCTCCGGCGTGCCGCTTGCGGTGGCCTCCGACGCCACGGTGGAGCGCACGCGGAAGCAGTTCAGCACGGGCCCGACCAAGGGCTGGCTGCCCTGGCAGGCGCTGCGGCGAAAGCTGGATCGTGAGCAGCCGGATTATCGCGCCTGATGTCGGCCACGGGACACGCGCTCGCCCTGCGGGGCTTGAGCAAGCGCTATGGCAGCTTCACCGCAGTGGCCGATGTGTCGCTGGATGTGGGGCAGGGGGAGTTCCTGACCCTGCTCGGCCCCTCCGGCAGCGGCAAGACCACCATCCTGATGTGCATCGCGGGCTTCGTGGCGCCGAGTGAAGGCGCCATCCTGCTCGATGGCCGGGACATCACCGCATTGCCGCCGGAACGACGCGATTTCGGCATGGTGTTCCAGGGTTACGCGCTGTTCCCGCACATGACGGTGGCCGAGAACGTCGCCTTCCCGCTGCGCGTCCGCAAGATGGGGGCGGCGGAGCGTGAGGCGAAGGTGCGCGCAGCACTCGACCTGGTGCAGCTTTCCGCCTTCGGCGAACGCCTGCCGCGCCAGCTTTCCGGTGGCCAGCAGCAGCGCGTGGCCCTGGCCCGCGCGCTGGTGTTCGAGCCTGCGCTGCTGCTGCTGGATGAGCCGCTCTCGGCGCTCGACAAGAAGCTGCGCGCGGAATTGCAGGACGAGCTGAAGGCGCTGCACCGCCGCATCGGCCGGACCTTCGTTAATGTCACGCATGACCAGGAGGAGGCGCTATCCCTGTCGGATCAGGTTGCCATCCTCAACCATGGCAAGCTGATCCAGCAGGGTGCACCCGCTAAGTTGTACGAGGCGCCGCGCACGCGCTTCGTCGCCGACTTCCTCGGCAAGTCGAATTTTCTCGCGGGCACGGTGCGGGAGGTGTTCGCCGGCGGCTTCGCCATCGGCGCCGGTGCGACGCGCGTGGTGACCACGGCCGCTGAGGCACCACCGCTCGGCAGCCAGGCGCTGCTCAGCCTGCGTCCCGAGAAAATGGCGCTGCTGGCGGAGGGGGAGACGGCGGAGAATGCCGTGACCGGCGCCATCGCAAGCTGGTCCTATCTCGGCGCCGGCTATGCGCTGAACGTGGCCACCCCGGATTTCGGCACGCTGCGCATCACCCTGCCGAGCTGGAACGCACCGATCGCGCCGCGGGAAGGATTGGAGATTCGGCTCGGCTGGAGTGCCTCGGCCAGCGTGCCCGTGCTGGAAGATCTGGCATGATGCGCCGGCAGGATATGGGCTGGTGGCTGCTGATCCTGCCGGCCTTCTTGCTGATGACGGCCTTCTACGTCGCACCCATCGCGCAGGTGCTGGCGATTTCTTTTACCGAGCCTTCGCCGGGCCTGGGCAATTACGAGCGGCTGTTCACCAGTGAAAGCGTGCAGCGCGTCATTATCACCACGCTGCGGATCTGCATCATCACCACGACGCTGTCGCTGCTGCTGGGCTATGTGCTCTCCTATCGCATCTCACTCGCCAGCCCCGCGGCGCAGCGCTGGTGGATTCTAGCGGTGCTGGTGCCGCTGTGGATTTCCGTGCTGGTGCGCGCCTTCGCCTGGGTGACGCTGCTGCGCCGCCAGGGCCTGGTGAACGAGACGCTGATCGGCACCGGGATCATCACCGAACCGCTGCAACTGGTATGGAACGAATTCGGCATCGTCGTCGGCATGGTGCACTACATGGTGCCCTATGCCGTCCTGCCGATGCTGGCCAGCATGCGAGAGATCGACCCGCGCCTGCTGGCCGCCGCCCGCGGACTGGGTGCTGGCCGCATCACCATATTTACGAAAATCTTCCTGCCGCTGTCGCTGCCTGGGCTGCTGGCGGCAGGCGTGTTGGTCTTCATCTTCACGCTCGGCTTTTACATCACGCCGGCGCTGCTCGGTGGGGGCAAGACGCTGATGGTGGCGGAATGGATCGGGCTGCAGATCCTGGACCTGCTGCGCTGGGGGCTGGGGACGATGATGGCGACCGTGCTGGTTGTCGCCATTCTGGTGACGCTGGCCATCTTCTCCCGCCTGGTGGACATGAAGCGCGTCTTTGGGGGAGGTGGCGTATGATGTCGCACCAACCCGGCCTGTTCGCCCGCACCTCCGCCTGGGTGGTGGCGCTGTATCTGCTACTACCGATCAGCATCATCATCCCCGTGTCGATGACCGACCAGCGCTTCCTGTCCCTGCCGAAGGAGGCGCTGTCGCTGCAGCATTACGCGACTGTGTTCGGCTCTCCGGAGTGGTTGGCCTCGATCTGGCAATCCTTCCAGATCGCGGTGGTCTCGACCTGCATTGCCGTGGTGGCGGGCACGCTATGTGCCATCGGCTGCTGGCGGCTGGCCACCCGCGCGACCAATCTGGTCCGGGCGCTGATGCTGCTGCCCATCATCATCCCCTCCATCGTCTATGCGGTGGGGCTGTATCGCTACTTCGCCGGGCTGGACCTGCTGGACCGCTTCATGGGGGTGGTGCTGGCGCATGGCGTCACCGGCATTCCCTATGTCGTCATCACCGTCTCCACCGCGCTGGCGGCCTTCGACCCGCGGCTGGAACAGGCGGCGCGGGGCATGGGGGCTTCCCTGATGCAGACGTTGCGCTGGGTGATCCTGCCGCGCATTACGCCGGGCATCCTTTCGGGGGCGATCTTCGCCTTCATCCATAGCTGGGATGAGTTGGTGATCGTGTTGTTCATCGCCTCCCGCGATGTCTTCACCCTGCCGCGCCGCATCTGGGACGGCATCAATGAGAATCTGGACCCGGCGATGGCGGCGGTTGCCGTGCTGCTGGTGATCTTCACCACGGGATTGCTGTTGCTGGACCTGGCGCTGCGCAGACGCCGGGCTGAATAGACGAGGAACGCCATGACCCGCGCGATGAGTGAGTTCGACCACCGCTACAACATGCTGATCGAGCGCTTCGCCAGCGAGCCGGAGCCCGCCTTCGAAACGGCCAGTGAGCAGGCCTTCACCTGGGGCCGCGAATGGGGCTGCAACTCCGATATCGGCACGCTGCGCGTGGTGCTGATGCACCGCCCCGGCGAGGAAATGCGCGTGGTGGACACGCTGCCGCATATCCCGGAGCTCAACGCCTTTGGCGACCCAAAGACCGGCGCCTATTGGCGTGGCGACACGCGCCCCACGCTGGCGGAACAGCAGGCGCAGCATGATGCGCTGACGGCCGCGCTGCGGGAGGAAGGCGTGGAGGTAGTGTACCTCAAGCGCGCCGCGCCGGGCCGGCACAAATCCATCTACACCCGCGATTCCTGCATCGGCATCCAGGGCGGCGCCATCGTCGCCCGCATGGGCCCGCGCATCCGCCGTGGTGAGGAAGCGCCGGTGACGGAGACGCTGGCGGCGCTGGGCATGCCCATTCTTCGCACCATCCACGGGACCGGCCTGATGGAGGGCGGCAGCTTCGCCTATATCCGCCCCGACCTCGCCGTGGTCGGCGTCTCCTCCCGCGTCAATGAGGAAGGCGCGCGGCAGTTGGAGGAGGCGCTGGCAGTGCAGGGCACGAAGCTGATCCGCGTGCAGATCCCGGGCTACCGCCTGCATATCGACGGCGCCTTCGTGATGATCGATCACGACACCGCCATCGTGAACCCCTCCACGCTTCCCTTCGTTTTCATGGAGGAAATGAAGCGCCAGGGGGTGAAGCTGATCCATGTGAACCATGAGGACCCGTCCTGGACCATCAACTGCCTGGCGGTGCGGCCCGGGCGTATCCTGATGAGCGACAAGGTCGGCCCGCGGACGCAGGAGGCGCTGGACAAGGCGAATATTTCGATCCGCCTGGTGGACTACGACAAGGTGGGGCTGGGCGGCGGTGGCATCCATTGCTCGACCAGCCCGCTGGTAAGGGACCGGCTGTAAAGCTGGGTTTTGGCGCAATCCGTGCTAACTCCGCGGCATGGAGACCAAATCCCCCACCCCGCGTGCCGTCCTCGTCGGAATCCAGACGCCGGAGGTGGACGACATCGCCCACGCCGCCAGCCTCGAGGAACTCGGGCGGCTGGTAAAGACGCTGGGCTATGAGGTGGTGGGCAGCGTGTCCCAGCGCCGCGAAGGCACCGGCGCCGGGTCGCTGCTGGGCAGTGGCAAGCTGTCGGAACTGGCGGCGCTGACCGGCGGTACCGGCGAGATCGGCAGCATGGCGCCGCCGCCCCGGGCCAAGGCGCGTCAGCGTTTCGAGGGTGCGGCCGAAGCCGCAGCCCCGGAACCGGAAGAAGCCGCGGCGCCGAAGCCCGAATTCGTCATCGTCGACCATGAATTGTCGCCCAGCCAGATCCGCAATCTGGAACGGGCGACCGGCGCGCAGGTGCTGGATCGCACCGGCGTGATCGTGGAGATCTTCCACCGCCACGCCAACACCCGTGAGGCGAAGCTGCAGGTGGAGATGGCGCGGCTGAAATACGTCGCGCCGCGCCTGCGCGAATCCTCCGGCGGCGGTGGGCGCCAGCAGGGGCCGGGCGCGGGTGAGACCACGCTGGACCTGGATCGCCGCAAGATCCGCGACCGCATTTCCGAGCTAAAGGACCAGCTCGAATCGGTGCAGCGCGATTCCGACAACCGCCGCTCCGCGCGGCGGGACCAGCTTCGCGTGGCGCTGGTCGGCTACACCAACGCCGGAAAGTCGTCCCTGATGCGGGCGCTGACCGGCAGCCAGGTGCTGGTGGAGGACAAGCTGTTCGCCACGCTGGATACCACCGTCCGCATCCTGCAGCCGGAGACGCGGCCGCGCGTGCTGGTCTCGGATACCGTCGGTTTCATCAAGCAGCTGCCGCATGATCTGGTTGCCTCCTTCCGCTCGACCCTGGCGGAGGCGCTGGAAGCCTCGCTGCTGCTGTTCGTAGTGGATGCCTCTGATCCGACCTATGAAGCGCAGCTGGAAGTCAGCCGCAGTGTGTTGCGGGAGATCGGTGCGGATGCCGTGCCGTCCCGCCTGGTGCTGAACAAGATGGACCGCGTCGATGCCGCCGGCCGCGCCGCGCTGGCCGAGAAGCACCCCGATGCGATCATGCTCTCGGCCCATGCGCCGGAGGATGTCGCCGCGTTGCGCGAAACGCTGATCGCCTTCTTCGAGGCCTCGATGGTGGAGGACGTGCTGGTGCTGCCCTACGCCAAGCAGGGGCTGATCGGCGAGGTCTACGAAAGCGCCCGCGTGCTGTCCGAGGACTATAACGAAGCGGGCCGCGTCCTGAAGGTGCGCGGCCTGCCCGGCGCCATTGCGAGGCTCCAGCGGAGCCTCGCTTAGCCGCTATCGCTTTGTCACGCCCCAGAACACCGGCACCGTGGTCGGCCGCAGACCCTCGATGTTGCTGCGATGCGCGGCCAGTGTGCGGAACTGCCCGGCATTGATGTAGGGCAGCACCTGGTAGGCGCGGGCATGGACGCGGTGCAGGATTTCCTGCCGCTTTGCTGCGTCATTCTCCTCCCACCACGAACGGCGCAGCGCCTCCAGCTCCGCATCACAGGGCCAGCCGGTCAGGCCGCCCTCGCAGGGGCTGGCGAGGTAGAGGTTGGTCAGCGGGTTCTGGCCATCCAGCACATTCGCCACGGTGACGAACATGTTCCAGCCGCCCTGGTCCACCGGTTCGCGCCGGTTGCGACGCTGGGTGACGGTGGCCCAGTCCATGCTTGGTACGTCCATGGTCAGCCCGCCGCGCTGGAAGGCGGCGGCCATGGTCAGCGTGGCCGCGTTGTTGATCGGGCTGTCGGCGGCGTTCATGAAAACGATGCGCCGATTGTCGTAACCGGCCTCCCGTAGCAGGGCGCGGGCGCGGTCCGGGTTCTCGGCGCGCAGACCCTCGGCGCCGGCATCGGATTGCAGGGGCGTGTTGCAGAAGAAATAGGCGGGGCAGTAGGGCACCTGCTCACTGGCGCGCACGCCGATGGCGTTCAGCACATCCTGCTGGTTGATCAGGTGCAGCAGCGCTCGGCGGCCCTCCGGCTTGTCGAAGGGCGGCTGGGTGTGGTTCAGCCGCAGCCAGACCATGAAGCCCACCGGGTTCAGCGCGAAAGTGCGGATGTTCCGGTTGCGCTCCAGCACCGGGATCAGATCGGGCGAGGGCTGTTCGATGAAGTCGATTTCGCCCGCCTGCAGCGCCGCCGCCGCGGTGGCCGGGTCCGGCATCGCCACCCATTCCAGCCGGTCGATATTCACTACCTTGCCGCCGGCCAGGCCATCGGCCGGCTCCGGGCGCGGCCGATAGGCAGGGTTGCGGAGATAGACGGCACGGTTGCCCGCCTGCCACTCATTCGCCTGGAAGATGAAGGGGCCGCTGCCGGTCGCCTCCGTGATCGCGGTGGCGGCCGGCGTTTGTGCGATACGTTCCGGCATCACGAACAAGGCGCTCGCCGTGGGGCGGGCCAGCGCCTCCGTTACCAGCGCGAAGGGGCGGGACAGGCGGATGGTGAAGGTCTTTTCATCCACCACCTCCATCGCCGCGGTGGCGGCGGCCAGGGCGCGGCCGACGATGTCGCGCTGCGACCAGCGACGGATGGAGGCCACGGCATCCGCGGCGCGCACCGGCGTGCCGTCATGGAAGGCCAGGCCCTCGCGCAGGGTGAAGCGGTGGCTCATGCCATCGGCGCTAGGCTCATGGCGGTCCACCATCTGCGGTCGCGCAACGCCTTGGCTGTCGAGGGCGAAGAGCTGATCGTACACCATGAAGCCATGGTTGCGGACGAAGGCGGCGGTGGAGTTCACCGGGTCCAGGCTCGCCAGGTCATTGATCAGTACGACGCGCAGCGTGGACTGCGCCGCCGCTAGGCTCGGCGCCAGGCCAATGGCGGCCGCCGCTGCAAGGCCCAACCAGTTTCTGCGCTTCATCGGATATCATCCTGCCTAGGGAAGAAGCGGATCATCTCCGTCGGTCGGCTCCAGTGCAATGTTCTTGCGTCATCGCCGGGTTGACGGGTGCAGATCGCCGCATGACAGTCTGCCCATCCAATGCTGCGCGCGGAATGGGGTTTGATGGCTTGATGGGCCAGGATGTGATTTTTGCCGGCGGGCGCGTGTTTCGCGGCCTGGCGGGCGGCTTTGCCGAGGCGTTGGCGGTGCGGGATGGGCTCGTGCTCGCGGTGGGAAGCGAGGCCGAGGTCATGGCCTCCGCCCCGCAGGCCCGGCGCGTGGCGCTGGACGGGCGCGTTGTGATCCCAACCTTCAACGAGGCGCATATGCACCTGCTGCCCTACGGCCTGGCGCTGGCGGGCGTGAACCTGCGGGCGGAGGAAGTCCGCAGCCTGGATGAGGTGCTGGCGCGAATCGGCAAGGCTGCAAAGGAGTCGCCAAAGGGCGACTGGGTGCTCGGCCGCGGCTACGACCATGCCGAGCTAGATATCGGCCGCCATCCGACGGCGGCGGAGCTTGATCGGGTCTCGCCGGAAAATCCCGTCTTCATCGTTCGGACTTGCGGCCATATGGGTGTGGCGAACAGCGCCGCGATGCGCGCCGCGGGCGTCGGCCACAACACGCCGAACCCCGAGGGCGGCGTGGTGGAGCGCAAGGGCGGTGCGCTGACCGGCCTGTTCCAGGAACGCGCCATGCGGCTTATCCGGGATGTGGTGCCGGAGCCTGATGAGGCGACGCTGGTGGACGCGATCGAGCGGGCGGGCAACCACTTGGCCTCGCTCGGCTTTGCATCCGCCACCGATATGAATGTCGGCATGACGGCGGGCATGGCGGAGGTCGCGGCGTTTCGTACCGCCGTCGCCACCGGTCGTTCGCCGATGCGGATGTGGAACGTGCTGGCCGGCAATCCGGAAGGCATCGCGCTGCAGGCCTGGGAGGCCGGGCTGCGGCCGGGGCAGGGCGACGACATGCTGCGCTGGGGCGCCGTGAAGGTCTTTGCCGATGGTTCCGCGGGCGGTCTGACCGCGGCGTTCTTCGATCCGTACCTGGAAAGCGCCGGCGGCGGCACGGGAGTGTTCACCTTCCCCGACGAGAAGATACACGCACTACTAAAGCTGTTCCACGAACAGGGCTGGCAGCTCGACATCCACGCCATCGGCGATGCGGCGATCGAGCAGGTGCTGGTCGGCATGGAGATGGCCGATAGCGAGGCATATCCCTTCCTCGGCCGCCGCCACCGCATTGAGCATTGCGGCTTCCTCACCGCACATCAGCGCAAGCGCATGCTGGCCCGCGGCATCCTGCCGGTGCCGCAGCCGGCCTTCATGTATGAGTTCGGCGACCTCTACATCCGCAACCTCGGCCGCGCACGGTCGGAGGAAGCCCATCCGATGCGGACCTGGCTGGAGGAAGGGCATCATCCGGCGGCGTCCAGCGACTGCCCGGTGTCTTCCGTCGATCCCTTCGCCAATCTTTTCACCATGCTGACGCGCAAGACCAACCGCGGCACGGTGCTGGGGCCTGACCAGACGCTGACGGCGGAACAGGCGGTGCACTGCCAGACCTGGTGCGGCGCCTACACGCAATTCGCCGAGGACCGCCGCGGCACGCTGGAGCCCGGCATGCAGGCCGACATCGCCGTGCTGTCGCGCGACATCTTTGCCTGCGAGCCGGAGCAGATCCTGCGTGACACGCGTGCCGACCTGACGCTGCGCGGCGGTGAGGTGATCTTCGACCGGCACGGGGCGCTCGCGCCATGCTGAGGCATGCCGCCCAACGCCTGATGCTGGCGGTGCCGGTGATGTTCGGCGTGCTGCTGGTGGGCTTCCTGCTGATGCAGGTGGTGCCCACCGACCCCGCCATCGTCCGCGCCGGCCCGAATGCGAGTGCGGAGGTCATCGCGCAGATCCGCACCGATCTCGGGCTGGATGAGCCGCTCTACGTGCAGTTCGCGCTGTATTTGTGGCGGCTGGCGCAGGGCGATCTCGGCGTCTCCATCATCAACAACGTGCCGGTCGCGCATGAGCTGGCATCGACCATCGGCCCGACGCTGGAGCTGATGTTCGCCAGCCTGATCTGGTCCATCCCGCTCGGCATCGCCATGGGCACGGTGGGCGCCTACCTGCGCGGGTCATTGATCGACCGCATCGTCATGGCCTTCAGCGTCGCAGGCGTTTCCGTGCCGGTGTTCTTCCTCGGCCTGGTGTTGATCTGGTTCGTCGGCTTCCAGTGGCAGTGGCTGCCCTTCACCGGGCGCGAGGGGCCGCTCTGGACCTGGCAGGGACTGCGCGCGGTGATTCTGCCGGCGATCACGCTCGGTGGCGTCTTCGTCGGCCCGGTGGCGCGCATGACGCGCACGGCGGTGCTGGATGTGCTGGGTGCGGACCATGTGCGAACCGCTCGCGCCAAGGGTCTGTCCGAACGCCTGGTTGTCACGCGGCACGCGCTGCGGAATGCGATGGTGCCGGTGGTGACGCTGATCGGTCTTCAGATCGGCTTCTTGCTGGGCGGCGCGGTGGTGACGGAGACCGTGTTTTCCTGGCCTGGTGTCGGGCGCCTGGCGGTGGGTGCCATCCTGTCCTCCGACTTCCCGATGGCGCAGGGCACCATCATCGTTCTTTCGATGGGCTTCATCCTGGTGAATTTGACCGTGGACCTTCTGTATGGCGTGCTCGACCCGCGGGTGCGGGCATCATGATGGCCTCCGATGATCGCAGGGCGCAGACGCCGCTGGCGGCGAGCACCGGAGATCTGAATCGGATGCCCCAGCCATGAGCACGACCGTGACCGAAATCACCGCCCCGGCGCGCCCGGGCACCTTGAAGATCCTGCTGCGGGAGCCGGCGGCGGCCGTGTCGCTGGCCGTGGTGGTGCTGGTGATCCTGGCGGCGCTGCTGGCGCCCTGGCTTGCGCCCTACGACCCCTTCGACACCGACCTGATGGCAGTGATGCAGCCGCCGGGCGAGGGCGCCTATCTGCTGGGCACGGACGGGCAGGGGCGGGACATGCTCTCGCGCATGCTGTTTGGTCTGCGCGTGACTCTGGCTATGGGCGCGCTGAGCCTCGGCATCGGCGGCGTCATCGGCGTGGCGATGGGTTTCGCCGCCGCCTATTACCGGCGCCTGGACGGGCTGCTGATGCGGCTGGCGGACATCATGCTGTCCTTCCCCGCCATCCTGTTCGGCCTGGCGATCGCCGCCATCTTCGGCCCGGGCGTGACGGCGGTGGTGATCGCGCTGGCGGTGGCCACGGTGCCGCTGATGGCACGCATCTCGCGCTCCACTGCGCTGGTCGTGCTGGGGCAGGACTACATCGAGGCAGCGCGGGCGCAGGGCATGGGCGATGCGCGGCTGATATGGCGGCATTTGATGCCGAACTGCGCCTCGCCGATCCTGGTGTTCTCCACGCTGCGCTTTGGGCAGGTCATCCTGCTGGGCTCGGCGCTGTCCTTCCTCGGCCTCGGCGCGCAGCCGCCGATTGCCGAGCTTGGTGCGATGGCGGCGCAGGGGCGCACCTTCCTGTTCTTTGCGCCGCATATCTCGGTCATTCCGGCCGTCGGCATCTTCGTCGTCGTGCTGGCCTTCAACGTGCTGGGGGATGCGCTGCGCGATGCGCTTGACCCCCGGCTGCGTATCTAGTCAGGCAGGGAGAAAAAGATGAGGTTCCTCAAGGGCGCAATGGTCGCCGCATTGGCGGCGGTAACCGCCGTGCCGGTGCTGCCGGCCGTGGCACAGACGCCGCGCAACACGGTGGTGTTCCTGCGCGAGATCGACGCCGATCGCTACGACCTGCACCGCTCCACCGCGCGCAGCGCGGGCGAAGTGGTGGGCATGATGACCGATACGCTGGTCACCATGGATTTCGACGGCCAGACCATCCGCCCCGGCCTGGCGGAGCGCTGGACCGTCTCGCCCGACGGCAAGACCTACACCTTCCATCTGCGCCGCGGCGTGACCTTCTGCGACGGCAAGGAATTCACCGCGGAAGACGTGGTCTATTCCATCAACCGCTGGATCTCGCGTGAAACGCGCAGCCCGGTGGCGTGGCGCGCCGGCCCGGTGAAGGAAATCCGCGCGGTCGATGCCCACACCGTCGAATACGAACTGAACGAGCCGTTCTCCGAATTGCTGTCGCAGCTCACGCTGTTCTTCGCCGGCATCATCGACAAGAACACGGTCGATCGCCTCGGCCAGAATTTCGGCAGCCAGGGCTTCAACGGCACCGGCCCCTATTGCTGGGCGTCCTGGACCCCGCGCAATGAGCTGGTGCTGACGCGCCACCCGAACTACCGCTGGGGCCCGCCGCAATACCAGAACCAGGGTCCGGCGCATGTCGAGCGCATCGTCTGGCGCGTGGTGCCGGAACCTTCCGCACGCCTCGCCGCCATCCAGACCGGCGCCGCGGATGTCACGCAGTACATCCCGACCGTGGCCCTCACCAGCCTGCGCCGCGTGCCGACCGTCTCCGTGCTGACGCAGCCGAACTACTTCTGGGACTTCTACCTGGGCTTCAAGGTGGACAAGCCCGTGATGAACGACCGCGCCGTGCGCCGCGCCATCCACCAGGCGGTGGACCGGGAAGCGCTGGTGCGTGCGGTGTGGTTCGGCCATGCCCAGCCGGCGCTGAACATCATCAACCCGAACGCGCTGGACTACGACGCGCAGTCGGACACGATGGTGCCGCGCTTCGACCCGGCTGCCGCCGCGCGTACGCTGGATGAAGCCGGCTGGACGATGGGCTCCGATGGCGTGCGCGTGAAGGACGGCCAGCGCGCTACCTTCCTGACCTACGGCATCAACACGCTGGAGAATCAGCGTCAGAGCGAGATCATCCAGCAGCAGCTGCGCCGCGTCGGCATCGAGATGCGGATCCAGCTGTTCGACGCGACGGTCGCCTGGGGCCGCATGGCCACGCAGGAGTTCGACGCGCTGTTCCTGTCCTACCCGTACTTCTCGGCCGGCGATGCGCTCAGCCTGTACTGGCACAGCCGTGCGCGCCCGACGCCGAACCGGATGAACTGGAACAACCCGCAGACCGACGCCTGGCTGAATGAGGCGCGCAGCGCGACCGACCCCGCCGTGCGCCGCACCGCGCTCGCCAACATCCAGCGCCAGCTTGCCGAGGAGGCGCCTTGGCTGACCACGGCGCGTGAGAACCTGTATGTCGCGGTCTCCAACCGCGTCACCGGGCTGCGCGCGCATGGGCTGTACGGCATCGGCATCTACAAGGCGCTCGACATGCGCACGACGCGATAAAGGGAGAGAAACCGGCATGACCACCACCGTCATCCGCAACGCCGACCTGGTCGTTGCATGGGACGCATCGGCGCAGCAGCACATCTACCTGCCCGATGCCGATGTGGCCTTCACCGGCGGAGCCATCAGCTTCGTCGGCCGCGGCTACACCGGCGAAGCGGAGGAGGAGATCAGCGGCTCCGGGCTGATGGTCATGCCGGGGTTGGTGAACATCCACTCCCACCCGTCCAGCGAGCCGATGAACAAGGGGCTGATCGATGAGATCGGCTCGCCGGGCCTGTACAATTCCTCGCTTTATGAATTCATGCCGATCTTCCGGGCGGATTCAGAAGCGGTGCCGTCCTGCGTCCGCGTGGCGCTGTCCGAACTGCTGCTGTCCGGCGTGACGACGGTGGCCGACCTGTCCATGGCGCATCCGGGCTGGATGGACCTGCTGGCTGAATCCGGCATGCGGGTCTGCATCGCGCCGATGTTCAAGTCCGCGAAGTGGTTCACCAAGAACGGCCATGTGGTCGAGTATGAGTGGGACGAGGCCGCCGGCGAGAAGGCGATGGGCGAGGCGCTTTCGCTGATCGAACGCGCCGAGCAGCATGAGAGCGGCCGCCTGTTCGGCATGGTGGTGCCGGCGCAGATCGACACCTGCACGGACACGCTGCTGAAGGAGAGCTTCCAGGAAGCCGAGAAGCGCGGCGTATCCTGGCAGATCCACGCCGCGCAATCCGTGGTGGAGTTCCACGAGATCACCCGCCGCACCGGCAAGACGCCGATCGGGTGGCTCGATTCCATGGGGCTGCTGAGCGACCGCAGCATCATCGGCCACGGCATCTTCCTCGACGACCACCCCTCGACGAAGTGGTGGACCGACAGCGACATGGGGCGCCTGGCGGAAACCGGCACCACCGTCGCGCATTGCCCGACCGTCTTCGCGCGCCGCGGCATCACGCTGAAGCATTTCGGGCGCTACAAGCGCGCGGGCGTGAATATGGGCCTCGGGACCGACACCTATCCGCACAACATGCTGGATGAGATGCGGCTGGTGGCCTATCTCGCCCGCACACAGGCCAATGACCCGCGCAGCATGACGACGACGGAGCTGTTCGACGCGGCGACGATCGGCGGCGCCAAGGCGCTGGGGCGCGAGGATATCGGGCGCCTCGCCGCCGGTGCGCGCGCCGATTTCGTGCTTGTGGATGTGACGCATCCGATGATGCGCCCGGGCCGCGATCCGGTTCGCAGCCTGGTCTATGCGGCGGGCGATCGCGCCGTGCGCGATGTCTATGTCGATGGCAACAAGGTTGTCGCCGACGGCAAGGTGACGACCATGGACTACCACGGCGCCGCCGCGCATCTGCATGAGGCGCAGAAGCGCATCATCGAGAAGGCGCCGTCGCAGGATTGGGCGCATCGCCCGGTCGACGTGTCTTCGCCCCCTACTTTCCGGTGGTCATGAATCCTCTTCTAGAAATCCAGGGGCTGCGGACGGTGTTCCGCAGCGCCAATGGCGATATCCCCGCGGTCGATGGCGTGGATCTGACGGTGCCGCGCGGCAAGACGCTCGGCATCGTCGGTGAATCCGGCTGCGGCAAATCCATGCTTTCTCTTTCCATCATGCGGCTGGTGCCGCGGCCGGGGCGCGTTGCCGCCGGGCGCGTGCTGCTGGAGGGGCAGAACCTGCTCGACCTGTCGGATTCCGCCATGCGCCAGGTGCGCGGCGGCCAGGTGGCGATGATCTTCCAGGAGCCGATGACCAGCCTGAACCCCGTGCATCCCATCGGGCTCCAGATCATGGAGGCGATGCGCGCGCACGACACCAAGGCGAGCAATCAGGAGTTGCGCGCACGTGGCCTCGCCGCGCTGGACCGCGTCCGCATTCCCGCCGCCGCCAGCCGCTTCAACGAATTCCCGCATCAGCTCTCGGGCGGCATGCGCCAGCGCGTGATGATCGCGATGGCGCTGGCCTGCAAGCCGAAGCTGCTGATCGCGGACGAACCCACCACCGCGCTGGATGTGACGGTGCAGGCGCAGATCCTGGATCTGCTGCGCGACCTGCAGACCGAACTCGGCATGTCCATCATCCTCATCACCCACGATCTCGGCGTGGTCGCGGAAATGGCCGATGAGGTCGCCGTGATGTATGCTGGCCGCGTTGCGGAACGCGGCACGGCCAGCGAGATCTTCGCCAGCCCCCAGCACCCCTACACCCTCGGCCTGCTCGGCTCCGTCCCGCGGCTGGATGAGGAACGGGCGGAGCTGCTGGCGATCGAGGGCGCGGTGCCGCCGCCCTTCGCCCTGCCCAAGGGCTGCCGTTTCGAGCCGCGCTGCCCCTTCGCCATCGAAGCCTGCCGCACCGCACCGCCGCCGCTGACGGAAGTGGCCCCCGGCCACTACGCCGCCTGCATCCGCGCCCCGGTGGAGAACAGCCTGGACCTCGCCGCATGACGACGCTGCTGGAGGTCGAGAACCTCACCAAGCACTACCCGGTGACGAAGGGGCTGGTGCTGGCCAGGCAGGTCGGCCTGGTCCGCGCCGTGGATGGCGTGTCCTTCCGCATCGAGCGCGGTGAGACGCTGGCCATCGTCGGTGAATCCGGCTGCGGCAAATCCACCACCGCGCGGTTGGTGCTGCGGCTGATCGAGCCCACCGGCGGCACCGTGCGCTTCGACGGGCAGGAGATTTCGGGCGCCGCGCTCCGTACGTTGCGCCGGCGCGTGCAGGTGGTGTTCCAGGACCCCTATGCCAGCCTGAATCCCCGGCTGCGCGTCGGCGACACGATCTCGGAGCCGATGGAGGTGCACGGCATCGGCACGAAGGAGTCCCGCGCGGCACGGGTGAAGGAGTTGCTCGGCCTGGTCGGCCTCGCGCCCTTCCACGCGCAGCGCTACCCGCATGAATTCAGCGGCGGCCAGCGCCAGCGCATCGGCATCGCGCGCGCGCTGGCGGTGCAGCCGGAGCTCATCATCTGCGACGAGCCGGTCTCCGCGCTCGATGTCTCGATCCAGGCGCAGGTGGTAAACCTGTTGAAGGACCTGCAACGCCGCTTCGGCCTGTCCTACCTGTTCATCGCGCACGACCTGGCCGTGGTGCACCACATGGCCGATCGGGTGGCGGTGATGTATCTCGGCCAGATCGTCGAATCCGCACCGAAGCGCGCCATCTTCGACCGGCCGATGCACCCCTATACGCGGGCGTTGCTATCCGCCATTCCGCACCCGGATCCGCGCCGGCGCGGCATGGTGAAGCCGCTGGGTGGCGATGTGCCGAGCCCGATGAACCCGCCCTCCGGCTGCCGTTTTCGCACGCGCTGCGCGTATGCACAGCCACGTTGCGAGGCGGAGATGCCGGCGCTGCGGGAATTGGTACCGGGCCAGCAGGTGGCCTGCCACTTCGCCGAGACGCTGCCGCCGCATGTCGGCGTGGCGGAGAACGGCATGTCGCCGGTCGCCTCCCAGCGCCTCGCGCTCTATGCCGCCGCCAAGGCGCGCAAGGCGGCCCAGGGGGTCTGACGCAAGGCGCGATCCTGTCCTACCCTCGCGCCACGAGGCGAGGGGAAGCGACGATGATCATGTCACTGGTGGCACCGCGGCTGATGGTGATGGGCGGCGGTGCTGTGGCGAAGCTCGGAGATGTGCTGGGCCAGCTCGGCCTGTCCCGCCCGCTGGTGGTCACCGACCCCTTCATGGTCTCCTCCGGCCTGCTCGAACACGCCATGGCGCCGATGCGCGCCGCCGGCATGGCGCCCGCGGTGTTCTCGGACACGGTACCGGATCCGACAGATACCGTGATTGCCGCCGGCGTCGCGGTATTCGCCGCAGGTGACTTCGACTGCCTCGTCGGCTTCGGCGGCGGCAGCCCGATGGACACCGCCAAGGCGATGGCCATCCTCGCCGCCGCGCCGGCCGGCGCGAAGATGCGCGACTTCAAGGTGCCGGCCACCGCCAGTCGCGGCGCCGTGCCCATCATCTGCATCCCCACCACCGCCGGCACCGGCAGCGAGGCGACGCGCTTCACGATCGTCACGGATACCGAGACGGATGAGAAGATGCTCATCGCCGGCCTCGGCGCCCTGCCGCTGGCCGCTATCGTGGACCACGAGCTGACCTTCGGCCTGCCCGCGCGCATCACCGCCGATACCGGCATCGACAGCCTGACCCATGCGCTGGAGGCCTTCGTCTCCGCCAAGGCCAACCCGGTCTCGGATGATTATGCCCGCAGCGCCATGCGGCTGATCGCCCCCAACCTCCGCCGCGTCTGGGCGGACCCCAGGGACGCCGTGGCGCGGGAGGCGATGATGCGCGGCGCGACGCTCGCCGGCCTCGCCTTCAGCAATGCCAGCGTCGCCCTGGTGCATGGCATGTCCCGCCCGATCGGCGCGCATTTCCATGTGCCGCACGGCCTGTCCAACGCCATGCTGCTGCCCGCCGTTACCGAATTCGGGCTGGAGGCCGCCCGCGCCCGCTATGCGGAAGCCGCGCGCGTCATGGGCGTGGCCAGCGAGGCGGAAGGCGACCAGGCCGCCGCACGGCGCCTGGTGGAGGAACTGCGCGCGCTGAACCGGGACCTCGACGTGCCAAGCCCGGCGAAATGGGGCATCGAGGCCGCGAAATGGGACGGGCTGCTACCGCTGATGGCGCGGCAGGCACTGGCCTCCGGCAGTCCCGGCAACAATCCGCGCGTGCCGGATGAGGGCGAGATCGTGGCGCTGTACCGGGCCAGCTACGGCGCCTGAGGTTCCGGTACGGCGGAGGCGCTCCAGGCCGCGATCCAGGCCGGTAGCGCAGCCGGGGGCAGGGGGCGGCCGACGCCAAAGCCCTGCGCCAGGTCGCAACCTGCGGCCGCCACGGCGCGCCAGATATGCGTATCCGTCACGCCCTCCGCGATTACCAGCATGTTGTTGCGGTGGGCGTGGCGGACAATGCGCTCCACCTCCGCCCGCGCCCGGCGTTCCTCCGGCATGGCGATCACCAGTTTGCGGTCCAGCTTCACCCCGGCGAAGGGCAGGTCCAGCAGGCGGTGACGGCCGTCATCCAGCGCCAGATCGTCCAGCAGCACGCCGAAACCGGCCAGCCGCAGCCGGTTCAGGGCACGGCGCAGCAAGGCGCGGTCGCGCACCTGGGTGCTCTCGGTCAACTCCAGCAGGATATCGGCGGCGGGCAGCCCGGCGCGCGCTGCCATCAGCCCCAGCCAGCGCGGCAGGTCCGGCTTCACCAGTTCCGACAGCGGCAGGTTGAAGGACAGGCGGATGGGTCGGGCGCCGCGCTGCGCGGCCAGATCCGTCATCGCCCGCTGCGCCACCGCGGCGGTTAGCTGCGGCGCCAGGCCGGCATGCTCGGCCAGCGGGATGAAGGCATTGGCACCGAGCGCAAGACCGGGCCGTTCCCAGCGCGCCAGCGCCTCCACCATCACCGGCCGGCGATCGGCCAGGCGAACCATCGGTTGGAAGCGCACGGTGATCTCGCCGCGTGCCAGGCCGGCGGCCAGCGCGGCGGCATCGCTTGCCGGCAGTGTTGCGCCGGGGGCGGCCGAGGCCAGCGCGGCGGCAAGCCGTGCGCCCTCCGCGGGTACCTGGCGCAGCCCGGCCGGCGCTTCCTCCCCGGGCCGCGTGACGATGATCACATCGGTGCCGTTGAACGGGTCCTGGGCCGCGCTCAGCAGGGCGCTGCTGCCGGCGCCGCTCTCCACCACAAGGTGCCGCGGCGCCGCACCCGGACCGACCATGTGGCTCAGCGCCTCGGCGGAGGTCGCGACCAGCATCGGCGGTGGCCCGGCCATGCGGCGCATGGCATCGCGGGTTGCAGCAATCACGGCCGGATCGTTCGCCAGCAGCAGAACCGTAGCTGGCGTGGAAAGGGCGCGCCTGCGGCGCGTCAGCATGATCTGAACATCCTTCAACAAGACCCCGCAGCCGGTGTCGGCCCGGCGTCAAGCTCGATCATCACCATTTCATGATAAGGAATATCATTCGGATCTCGGTCCGTTCAGCATCCTTGGTGACCCGCTCGACAATGGGGCAGCATTTTGTCCATGACTTGGCGTGCGGGAACACAGTCTCGTGTCGTGCGCGCCAGTCACGCGCGGCGTGGCAGCCAGGGCTCTTCGGCCCAGCGCCGCCGCAACTCCACATCGACGCGGTTCAATAGCCGGGTCCAGTCTTCCGGGCCGATGAAGCGCGGATTCTGGCCCCGCGCCGCGCATTGCTCGGCAAAGTCCGGGTCTGCCGCCAGCGTCTCCAACCCGCGCAGCAGCGCCGCCCGGAAGGGCGCCGGCGCCGCCGGGTGCAGTGCGAAGCCGCGCTGGGCGGAGGCGACGAGATCCACCTCCTGCTCCCGCAGCGTCGCCACCTCCGGCAGCAGGTCGCTGCGGTGCGCGGCCGCGATGCCAATGCCGTGCAGCCGGCCCTCCCGCAATTGGGTGATGGCGTCCGGCAGGGGCAGCATGGCGGCGGCGACATGGCCGGCGGCCGCGGCCTGCCGTGCGGCGGTGGCGGTAGGGAAGGCGAAGCAGGGCAGATCCAGCCTGCCATCGAGGCGAGAGGCGGCGAAATGTGCCGCGCTGCCCGGCGCCGGCGTGCCGAGTGTGCCGCGGTCGTTCAGGGCACGCAGCGCGGCGACATCGCGCGGCCCATCCGGCGCGCCGACCAGCACCATGCTTTCCTCGAGCACCGCGGCCAGCGGGGCGATGCGGGAGGCCGGGAAAGGCTCCCCGGCCTCCACCGCGCGGGCCAGCAGCAGGGGGGCGGTGACCACGCCGATGACCCGCCGCGCCGGGTCCGCTTGCGCCAGCACGGCGACCGAATCGAGGCCGCCGCGACCCGGATGGTTCCGCACCGCGAGGGTCAGCCGCGGCAGGGCGCGCTCCAGGAAGGGGGCGACGCCCCGTGCCCAGAGGTCCGGCTTGGAGCCGGGCGGCGCGCCGACCAGAAGCTCCGCCGAGTTGCGGCGAGAGGCGATGGCCGGCGCGGGCAGCCCCAGCGTGGCGGTCAGGCCGAGGCCCAGCACAGCGCGCCGCGGCAGCCCGGTGCGCCTCCTGTCGCCGGGCTGCCCTCGGGTCACGACACCGCGGCCTGGGCCGGGGTGGCGGCTTCCTTGGGCCGCAGCGCCTTCGCACCGGTGAACAGCACCACCGGCGCACTGATGAAGATGGAGGACATGGTGCTGAGGATGATGCCGAACAGCATGGTCCAGGCAAAGCCCGCCAGCGCATCGCCGCCGAACAGCGCCAGCGGCAGCGCCGCGAGGAACAGCGTGGCGGAGGTGCCCAGCGTGCGGTTCAGCGTCTCGTTGATCGACAGATCGACCACGTCGCGCAGCGGCATCTGCTTGAACTTGCGAAGATTTTCCCGCATCCGGTCGAACACCACGACCTTGTCGTTCACCGAGAATCCGACGATGGTCAGGATGGCTGCGATGGTCTGCAGGTTGAACTCGATCTGCGTCACCGCCAGGAAGCCGATGGCCTTGGTGGTGTCCAGGATCAGCGTGATCACGGCGGCGATGCCGAACTGCCACTCGAAGCGGAACCAGATGTAGAACAGCATCGCCAGCAGGCTGACGCCGAGCGCGATCATGCCGCCACGGAACAGCTCGGAAGAAATACGCTCGCCCACCGCCTCGACTCGCAGGACGCGGGTGCCGGGGGTTGCTTCCTCCAGCGCGGCGCGCACGGCGGCCACGGCGCGCTGCGTGCCGGCCTCATCGGCCTGCACGGGCAGGCGGATCAGCACCGCTTCCGGCGAGCCAAATTGCTGCAAGCCGACATCACCGAGGTTGAGGGCGGAAGCCGCAGACCGCAGCCGGGCCAGATCGGCCTCCGCCGGGGTGCGGATTTCCATGACGATGCCGCCCTGGAAATCGATGCCACGGGCCAGACCCGGATAGATGGCCAGCCCGACGGAGGCGATGGACAGCAAGGCAGACAGGATCAACCCGGCCACGGCACCCTTCATGAAGGGGATGCGCGTGTCGTCCGGGACGATGCGGAACAGGGGGCGGGCCAACGGGCGAAAAAGGGCGCGAAACATGGGTTTTCCTCAGACCGCCGCGTTCAAACAGGAAGGTTCTGCGGGCGGCGGCGGCGATACCAGGTCGCCACCATCAGCCGCACCAGCACCGTCGCCGTCCACATCTGTACGACGGTGCCGACCGCGACCGTCACGGCGAAGCCCTTCACCGGGCCGGAGCCGAAGGCATAGAGGCAGGCCATGGCGATCAGGTTGGTGAGGTTGCTGTCCATGATGGTGCCGGAAGCCTTGGTGAAGCCGAGCTCCAGCGCCGAGATCGGCGTTCGTCCGTTCCGTACCTCCTCCCGTATCCGTTCGTTGATCAGGATATTGGCGTCGAGCGCTGTGCCCAGGGTCAGCACGATGCCGGCGATGCCGGGCAGCGTGAGTGTCGCGCCCATCACCGACAAGACGCCGACCATGATGACCACATTGGCCAGCAGCGCGATGGTGGCGAGCCAGCCGAAGAAGCCGTAGGCTAGGCCCATATACAGGAAGACGAAGGTTGCCCCGACGGCGAGGGAGATGATGCCGGCACGGATCGCATCCGCCCCCAGCTCCGGCCCCACGGTCCGTTCCTCCACCACCGTCAGCGGCGCGGGCAGGGCGCCGGCGCGCAGCAGCACTGACAGGTCATTGGCGCCGCGCACATCGAAGCTGCCGGAGATCTGGCCGCGGCCACCGGTAATCGGCTCCCGGATGTTGGGCGCGGTGATCACGCGCTCATCGAGCACGATGGCGAAGGGGCGGCCGACATTCTGGCGGGTGACATCGGCGAAGCGGCGCGTGCCGATCGAGTCGAAGGTGAAGTTCACCACCCACTGGCCGTTGCTGTCCTGGCCGGCGCGGGCGTCGGTCAGGTTCGCGCCATCGACTTCCACGCGCCGGCGCACCGCGTAGCGGTCCTGGAACCGGTCGCCGGGCAGGAACATGGTGCCCGGCGGCGGCGTCGGCGCCTGGAGATTGGCCGCCTCGTCCAGCAGATGGAACGTCATGCGGGCGGTCTGGCCAAGCAGGTCCTTGATACGGGCGGGGTCTTCCACGCCGGGCAACTGCACCAGGATGCGGTTGGTGCCCTGGCGGGCGATCAGCGCCTCCGCCACGCCGGTCTCATCAATGCGGCGGCGGACGATCTCCAGCGACTGTTCCACCGCATTGCCGGCCTTGGCGCGCAGTGCGACCTCGGTCAGCGTGGCGCCGACGACGCCATCGGCGGAGGTGGAGACCTCGATATCCGGCTGCTGCGCCCCGGCACCGGCGGGCACCACGATGGCGGCCTCCCGCAGGATTCGAGCCATATCCTCGGCCCGGGCGGGGTCGGAGACGCGCACGGAGACGCGGCGCTGCGCCGCATCGGCGCTAAGCCCGGTGTAGAGGATGCGCGGATTGGCACTGGCGGCGCCGCGGCGGGCGGTATCGACCAGCGCCTCCAGCCTCTCCCGCACCATGGCGGAGGTATCGACCTCCAGCAGCAGGTAGCTGCCGCCGCGCAAATCCAGGCCGAGGCTGATCTGGCGAACCCAATCCGGCAGCGCGCTGCGCGGCGCCAGGTTGGGCAGGGACGCCAGGATGCCGAGGAGGCAGACGCCAATGATGGCGAGCACCTTCCAGCGGGCGAAATACATCATGGAAACAGCCAGACCCCGAATGGTGAAGAAGCGGCCGTAATACCCCATGCAGGGCGCGATGCCACCGGCCCCGAAGATGCGGCGCGGCCCCCCCTGATGCAAGCCCGCGCGCGACGCAGTATCACCCTGTGCCTTGAAGAGAGGAATTTTCACGATGTCGCTGCGGGTCGCGGTGCTGGGTGCCGGGCATTTCGGGCGTTTTCATGCGCTGAAAGCCAGCCGGGCGGGCGAACACCCGCTGCGTCTCGTCGCACTGCATGATGCGGACCCGGCACGCGCCGCCACCGTCGCCGCCGAATGCGGCGTGCCCGCCCTGCCGGCGGCGGAGGCGATCGCGGCCGCCCAGGCGGTGATCGTCGCCGCGCCCACCCGATTCCATGCGGCGCTCGGCCGCCAGGTGCTGGAGGCCGGGCGGCATCTGTTCATGGAAAAGCCGATCGCCGCGACGCTGTCCGAGGCGCAGGCACTGGCCGAACTGGCGCAATCGCGCAGCCTGGTGCTGCAGATCGGCCATATCGAGCGCTTCTCCGCCGCCTTCCGCGCTGTGGTCGCCGCCCAGGAGGGCGCCCGCGCGGTGCATTGGGAAGCCGTGCGCGTCGCACCCTTTCGGCCACGCTCCCTGGATGTCTCCGTGGTGCTGGACCTGATGATCCACGACATCGACCTGGTGCTGAAGCTGGCCGGCGGCCCGCCCAAGACGGTGGAGGCGGTCGGCGCGCGGGTGATGTCGGAGCATGCCGATTTCGCCGTGGCCCGGCTCGGTTTCGCGGGCGGCAGGGCGGCGACCATAACCGCGTCACGCGTGTCGCTGACCATGGAGCGGCGGCTGCGGGTGCTGGGGAATGAAGGCGAGATGAGCGTGGATTTCCTTAACCGCGGCCTGGCGATGCTGCGCCGGGGCGGGGCGGAGCCGGTCGCCACCATGCCCGGCTACGGTATCGACCGCGCCGGCTGGACGGACCATGACAGCCTGGAGGCCGAACAGGCCGGTTTTGCCAGGGCCTGCGCCGGGGACGGTCCGCCCGAGGTCGGCGCGGCGGAGGGGATGGCCGCGCTGCGTGTCGCGCTGGCGGTGGAGGCGGCTATTTCATCCTTCGACTAAGCCCATCCTCCTGCAAATCAGCCGCGCTTGCTGGCCTATGCCCGGTTGCGAAGCCGCCGCCAGGCCGGGATGATCAGCTTCTCCACCACGGGCACCAGTGCCGCGCCGAGGACAAGGCCAAGCAGGCCGGAGCCGAGCGCGGTCACGAACCAGGCGGCCAGACCGCTGATGGCAGGCATCGCCGCCGCGGCGGCATCGCTGCCGGCATGCAGCACATGGGCGATCCCGCCGAACCCGTACTCCTCCAGCCCATGCACGATGATGCCGCCGCCGACCCAGACCATGGCCGCGGTGCCGATGATGGCCAGCCCTTTCAGCAGATAAGGCATCCCCAGGACGATGCCGCGGCCCAGGGCGCGCAGCGGCGCGCTGCCAGTCTGCGCCAGGGCGACGCCGGCATCATCCGCCTTCACGATCAGTGCGACGGCACCGTAGACCACCATGGTGATGCCGATTCCGACGACTGCGAGCACCATCGCCTGGCCGATGAAGCTCGCCTCCGGCACTGTCGCCAGGGTTATGGCCATGATCTCGGCCGAGAGGATGAAATCAGTCTGGATGGCGCTGGCGACCTTCTGATCCTCAAGCGTGTGGTCGCCCTCGGCGAGACCGGGGGATTGCGACACCGTGATCCCGTGATGCGGGAAGATCGCCTCGATGACCTTCTCGGCCCCCTCGAAGCACAGATAAGCGCCGCCCAGCATCAGCAGCGGCGTGATCGCCCAGGGTGCAAGCAGGCTGAGCGCCAGGGCGCCGGGCAGGAGGAACAGCAGCTTGTTCTTCAGGGAGCCCCAGGCGATGCGCCCGACGATGGGTAGCTCCCGCGCCGCCGCGAAACCAACGACATAGCGCGGCGTGACGGCGGCGTCGTCAATGACCACGCCCGCCGCCTTGGTGCCCGCCTTCATCGCCTGCGCGCCGATATCGTCGAGCGAGGCTGCGGCGACCTTTGCCAGAGCAGCGACGTCGTCCAGCAGGGCAATCAGACCGACGCTCATGGGTGATCCTTGGTGTTACGCAGCACGACGGCGGCGGCGGCGGCGCTCGGCAGGCCCTCCGCCGGACGCAGTTTTGCCAACATGTCGGCAAAGCCCGCGCGCTGCGCCGCGGCCGGGGCGGGGTCCAGCAGCAGTCCGGCAATGCCCTCGGCCAGCGCCTCCGGCGTTGCGGCCTGTTGCAGATACTCCGGCACCACGGCGCGGTCCGCCAGCAGGTTCACCAGGCTGGCGAAGGGCACGCGAACCAGGCGGCGGACAATGGCGGCGGTGATCGGGTTCACCTTGTAGGCCACCAGATGCGGCACCCCGGCCACTGCCATTTCCAGGGAGGAGGTGCCGGACTTGATCAGGCCGGCCCCCCCAGGCTGCGCGGCGGCCGCAAAGGCATCGTGCTTTTCGGCCAGCTCCGTCACCAGGATGGTCCGCCCCGGCCAGTCCCGTGTTCCCGCCCGCACCTGATCCGCCACCACCGCGGAGACCGGTAGCGCCACGGCGAGGTTCGGCACGCGCGGCGCCAGCAGCCGCAACGCCTCGCCGAAAACCGGCAGCAGGCGTTTCACCTCCATCCGCCGGCTGCCCGGCATCACCACCAGCAGCGGCGCATCCGGCGCAAGGCCGTGTGCCACGCGGAAGCGTGCGCCATCCCCCGCATCCACGCCGGATTCCAGCACCGGATGGCCGACGAAGCTGGCGGGGATGCCCGCGGCCTCGAAGATCACCGGCTCGAACGGCAGCAGGCACAGGACATGGTCCACCGCCGCCTTGATCTTGGCGACGCGCCCCGGCCGCCACGCCCAGATCTGCGGCGCCACGTAATGCACCACCGGAATGCCAAGCGGGCGGATGCGCTGGGCCAGGCGCAGGGTGAAGCCGGGGCTGTCGATGGTCACCACCACGGCGGGCCGCCGCGCGGCGATATCGGCCACCGTCTGGTCCAGGCGGCGGGCCAGGCGCAGGATGTTGGGCAGCACCTCGATCAGCCCCATCAGGGCGAGTTCGCGCATCGGGAACAGGCTGGCCAGCCCCTGTTCCGCCAGCCGGTCACCGCCGATGCCGGCGAAGTCCAGTGCCGGCTCCCGCGCCCGCAGCGCCGCCACCAGCCGCGCGCCGAGCACGTCACCGGAGGCTTCGCCGGCCACCAGATAGACAAGGGTCATGCGAAGATCGCCGGCTTCGGGGTGGGCACCGGGCGGCGCGGCCAGTCGCGGTGGTTGCGGACGGCGCCGTTGGCGCGAACCTCCTCCACCAGCGCCGGGTCCAGCGTGGCGAACAGCCAGCCGGGTTGGTCCATCACGCCGGCGGCGACCACGCCATCCTCCGGAAAGCCGTGATCCGGCGGGCCGAAGATGGCGGCCTGGCCGTGGTTCTCGTCCAGCGCCGCGGACCAGCGCGCCGCGCCCACCGTCGGTGTCACCGCGACGAAGCACTGGTTCTCCAGCGCCCGCGCAGCCGCGCCGACCCGCACGCGGGCATAGCCGCGCAGGCTGTCGGTGCAGGAGGGGGCGAGCACCAGCCAGGCGCCCTGTTCCACCTGGGACCGTGCATGCTTCGGGAACTCGATATCATAGCAGATGGAAATGCCGATCCGGCCCCAGGGCGTGTCGAACACGGCCGGCCCGGCGCCGGCCGAGACACCCCAGCGCTCCGATTCGAAGCGCGTCATCGCCGTCTTGTCCTGGAAGGCCATGCTTCCATCGGGGGCGATCAGCGGTGCGCGGTTGATGATGCGGCCGCCCGCCGCCCGCATCGGCAGCGTCCCCGGCAGCAACCACACCCCGGCGCGCATCGCCGCCTGGCGCATCGTGGCCAGGATCGAATCTGCGTGGGCCACCATCGCGGCCAGCTCCGCTGCCTCATCGGGTGCCGTGGTGGCGGCCAGCGCGGCGCCGAGCTCGACGCAGGCATATTCCGGCAGGACGCAGAGATCGGCCTGGCTGCGTGCCTGGTCCAGCCAGCCGTCCAGCCGCGCGCCGAATGCGGCAACGCTGGCCGGCTGGCCGACCGGCCAGGCAAGCAGGCCGAGGCGAAGCGGGCGCGGCGCGGGGATCAAAGCGTCCGGGTCCAGAAGGTCAGGTCGTGCGGCGTTTCGGCCTCCTGACCGATTTCCTTCCAGTCGAACCGCACCAGCAGATCCGGCCGCGCTGCATAGCCACGCTTGCGCCAGAATGCGTCAAGCCGCGTGTAGCCGGGCAGGCGGCGCGGGTCGGCCGGGTCGCGGACCACGGCGCAGAAGGCGGCCTCGGGCAGGGACAGGCGCCGGGCATGGGCCTCCCGCTCCGCGAAGAAGCGCACGCCGGCGCCGCGGCCGCGGTATTCCGGCAGCAGCACCGATTCGCCGAAATAGCAGAAGCGCTCCGGGTCCAGCCCCGCGGTCCGGAAGCAGGCGCCGACTGGCGCATGGCCCTGGACCATCGGCTCGCAGGTCGCGGCGCCGACCACGCGGTCACCATCCCGACAGACCACGATCGCCGCCCCCGGGGCGTCGGCATAGGCGCGCAGATAGCCCTGCTCGTAGCCGCCATCGCCCTCATACAGATAGGGCCAGTCGCGGAACACCGCGATGCGCAGCGCGGCCAGGTCCGGCAGCAGCGGGTGCAGCGCGGGGCCTGCCAAAGTCTCGAAGGTGAGGTGGATTTCCGCCATGGCGGAATGCATAGGGGGCGCCGTCCGGACAGGAAAGAGCGACGCGTGGATATGGCGGTGGAGGCGGTCGGGTTGCTGGCCGGGGCAATGACCACATCGGCTTTCGTGCCGCAGGCCTGGAAGACCTGGCGCACCCGGTCCGCGAAGGATTTCAGCCTGGCGCTGCTGGTGCTGCTGGTGGCCGGCAACACCATGTGGCTCGGCTACGGGGTGATGAAGGGGTCCACCGGCCTGGTGGTGGCGAATCTGATCACCGTGCCGCTGACGGCGGCAATCCTGTGGGTCAAGCTACGTCGGGGGTGAAGCTGCGACAGGGCTGAGGCCTGCGCCCCGCAGGTTGCGGGGCGCGCCGGCTTCAGGCGAGCGCGGTGACGGCCGCGTCGCGCGTCGGGTGGATGGCGAGGATCTTGTCGAAGCCGCTGATCTCCAGCACCTCCCGCACCGGCGCCTGGGGGGCGGCGACGGCGAAGCTGCCGCCGACGGCCTTGGCCTGCTTCGCCGCCTTCAGCAGCACGCGCAGCCCGGCCGAGGAGACGTAGTGCACCTCTGCCAGGTCGGCCACCACCTTCGCACCGCCCTCGAGCAGCCCGATCAGATTCGTCTCCGCCGCGGGGGCGGTGGCGGTATCGAGGCGACCCTTGAGAGCCGCCACCTTCACGCCCTTGTCGGTGCTTTCCGTGATGTCCATGAAGTCCGTCCTGCTCCTCAACGCGCCTGTATCGGTCGTGTCTTAAACCATTGGCGCATAGCGCGCGATCTGCGCGTAAATTTCACGGATGGCATCGGCGAGGGAGCGGTTCAACTCCTCAAGATCGGCCACCTGGTCAATGCGGGTCTGCACCCGGTCCAGTTCCTGCGTCGACAGGATCAGGGAGAACAGCCCGCCGGCGCGGCACAGGCCGATCAGCATCGAATCGCGCGGATCGGGGATGTCATCCTGGAACAGCACGCCCATGATGCGCGCCTTCACCTCACGCTCCTCCTTGTCGGAGACCATGGGGTAGCGGCGCTCCGGGAACACCCAGAGGAAGCGGCCTTCGACGCGCTTCAGGATGCCCTTGCTCACCAGCCGCTCGAACAGCGTGTCCCGATAGGTATCGGCGTCGGCGGCGAGTGTCTCGATCCAGTAGCGGCTGTCGCCGGCTTCCGGCGCGGCGACCATCTGGGCCAAGGCGCGGTCCAGCAGCGCATCGCCGGTCGGTGCCGGGTTCACCACGTAGAGGCGGGTGGGGTCGGTGTCGATCCGCCCTTCCAGCGCAAGTTCCGCGAGCACCGCGCCGGCAATCGCGTAGTCGCCGGACGGCGCCGCGCGTTCCTGCAGCCGCCCGCTTTCATCATCGAGCATGAGGAGGAGGATTTCCTCCGGCATCGTTAACGGCATGGCGTCACCCGGTTCCTTGAAGTGGCGCCAGGGAAGCGCGCGGCGGGGGTGAAGTCAACGCAAGTGAGGCGGCTTCAGCCGGCACTGACCGCCGCATCATCCCGCGCCGCGCGCAGGAAGGCGTCCAGGCCGTTCCGCACCACCTCCGGGTCCAGCTCGCGCAGGATGAAGACCAGTCGGGACCGGCGCGGCTCCCCCTCCGGCCAGGCGGCGAGGCGGATGGGTGGGTGGAACAGGTGCTGCACGCCATGGATCACCACCGGCCGATCCTCGCCCTCCAGATCCAGCAGCCCTTTCATGCGGAGCACGGCGGCACCGCGGGTCATCGCCAGCATCTCCAGCCAACCGGCGAGGCCTGCCCAGGGCAGTGGCTGGTCGAATTCGAGGCATAGCGCCTGGATCGTCGGGTCGTGCCGGTTGCGGTCATGGTGATGATGGTGGTGGTGGCCGTGGGGGGCGGCAGCGCCGATCCAGGTGGCGACTGCGGGCGCCTTGGCCGAGGTATCGTAGGGCCCGGCATCGAGCAGGCGCGACGCCGGGACATCGCCGGCGATGGCGGTTAGGATCGGCGCGATCGGATTCAGCGCCGCCAGCCTTTCGCGCAACGCGGCGACCTGGGCCGGGGGCACCAGATCCGTCTTGGTCAGCACGATGCGATCCGCCACCGCGGCCTGGCGCAGCGCCTCCTTCTGGCTGTCCAGCGTCGCCATGCCGGTTGCGGCATCCACCAGCGTCACCACGCCATCCAGCACGAAGCGCTGCGCCAGGCGCGGGTCGGCCATCAGCGTGTGCAGGATGGGGGCGGGGTCGGCCAGGCCCGTGGTCTCCACCACCACCCGCGCAACCGCCTGGCCCGCCAGCATGCGGTCCCACACGCCATCCAGTGCCGTCAGCAGGTCGCCGCGGATGGTGCAGCAGAGGCAGCCGGCATTGAGCAGCACCGTATCGCCATCCAGCCGCTCCACCAGCAGGTGGTCCAGGCCGATCGCGCCGAATTCGTTGATCAGCACGGCGGTGTTGGCCATCTCCGGCTGCTGCAGCAGCGCGTTCAGCAGCGTGGTTTTCCCGGCGCCGAGGAAGCCCGTGAGGATGGTGACCGGGATCGGGCCGCTCATCCGTGGCTGTGCCCCTTATGGGCATCCCCATACATCGCAGCCGGGTCCATCAGCGGGTCCGCGATGGTTGCCAGCGCGTCGTCCCGGATGGCGCGATAGAAGCAGTTGCGGCGGCCGGTGTGGCAGGCGACGCCCAACTGGTGCACCAGGGCCAGCAGCGTATCGCCATCGCAATCGAGGCGCAGTTCCACCAGATGCTGCAACTGCCCGGATGTCTCGCCCTTGCGCCAGAACCCCTTGCGGGACCGGCTGTAGTAGCAGACGCGACCGGTTCGCAGCGTCTCGGCCACCGCCTCCCGGTTCATCCAGGCCATCATCAGCACCTCGCCGCTGTCATGCTGCTGGGCGATGCAGGCGACGAGACCGGCGGCATCGAAGCGCACCGCGTCCAGGAGATGTTCGCACGCAGCGGCGGGCGGAGGGGTATAGGCTGGGGGGGAGGGTGTGTCGGTCATGCCACCCCATTATATGATGCAGAGCGGCGCAGGGGACAGAGATGGCGGACAGCATGCGAGCGGATGCGGTTGCCGCACCGGACCCGGCCCAGGATGCAGCCATGGAAGCGGCGCTGGACCGGGCTGCGGCATCCTGCCTGCATCGCGGCGCGCAGCTGACGGAGTTACGGCGGCAGGTGTTGCGCCTGGTGCTCCAGGCGCGACAGCCGATCGGCGCCTATGCCCTTCTCGACCAGCTGCGCGGCGCCCGGCGCGGCGCGGCGCCGCCCACCGTGTACCGGGCGCTGGATTTCCTGCTGGCCCAGGGGCTGATCCACAAGGTGGAGCGGCTGAACGCCTTCATCGGCTGCGACGAGACAGGCCACGGCCATGCGCATGGGGAGGATCACCCGCACCAGTTCCTGATCTGCGGCGAATGCGGAGCCACGGCTGAAATCTGTGATTCTGACACCTCCGCCGCCGTGGCCGCCGCCGCCGCGCGACAAGGCTTCGTGCCGCGCCGGACCACGGTGGAGGTGGAAGGTCTGTGTGCGCGCTGCGTCGGGGCGCCCGGGTGATCGCGTCCATCAATTGCGCGTCATCCATGCGCAACTATCTCGCATCACGGGACGGATGGATGCTCAATACGAAAGAGAATGGAACGTTTCATACAATCACCAAGCGGCCTGAACCACGTCTCGAAGGATGGTCCCGGCGTTGCCGACGTCCGGATGGCCGCACTTCGCCTGCTGCGTGATCTGCGGACCGTCGATGCGAAGGCCGGCGTTCACAACAGCCGCATCGCCTTCGACGTCGCCATGCTGTTCTATGAAGACGGGCTGGCCCAAACCGAACCCGCGCTGTCCGTGGACCAGATCGCGGCGGCCAGCGGCTTTAGCGGGCCGACTGTCCGGCTGGTCCTGAAACGTCTGCTCGCCGCCAGGATCGTTGCCCCGGTCCGCCGTCTCGGCAAGACCCAGCTCTACGCGATGACGGCGGCCGGGACGGAGGGCTTCGAGGGCTACATCGCCGCCATTCTGGCTTTCCGGGCACCCTGAGGGCGCCCGGACCACCGCCTTATTGCGGCAGCAGCGCCAGAGCCTGGTCAAGGTCCGAGATGATGTCGGAGACCTCCTCCAGCCCGATATGCAGCCGCACGGCCTGGCCCGGCAGCTCGGGCGTCACGCGGCGCACCAGCATGCCGTTGGTCGGCAGCGCCAGGCATTCATAGCCGCCCCAGCTCGCTCCGATGCCGAACAGCTTCAGCCCATCGACGAAGCGAAAGACGTCGTTCTCCGTGTAGCGCGGCTGGAACACGATGCCGAACAGCGAGCAGCCGCCATCGAAATCCCGCTTCCACAGCTCATGCCCCGGCGCGCCGGGCAGGGCCGGGTGGCGCACCTCCGCCACCTCCGGCCGCTGCGCCAGCCAGGCGGCGACTTCCAGGGAACTGGCCGTCTGCCGTTCCAGCCGCAGCGGCATGGTCCGCACCCCGCGCAGCGCCAGCCAGCAATCATCCGGGCTGGCATAGTGCCCCATGGCGGAGGCGGCGTTGCGGACGATGTGGTGATGCGCCTCCGACGCCACGGTGATGCTGCCGAGCAGGATGTCGGAATGCCCGCCGACATACTTCGTCAGCGCCTGGATGGAGACATCGCAGCCATGCACGAAGGGCTGGAAGCTGTGGATGCCCCAGGTGTTGTCGATCATGCTGACCGCGCCGTGGCGCCTGGCGACCGCGGTCAGCGCCGGCACGTCCTGCACCTCGAAGGTGTGGCTGCCGGGGCTTTCCAGGTAGAGTACCTTGGTATTCGGCGTCCAAAGCTTCTCCAACCCTTCGGCGTCGATGCAGGGGTCGTAGAACTGCGTCTCGATGCCCCAGTTGGGCAGCACGTTTTCCGCCAGGTTGCGCCCGGGGCCATAGACGCTGTCGGGCATCAGGCAGCGATCGCCCGCCTTCAACCAGGCCATCAGCGGCACGGCCACGGCCGCGAGGCCGGTGCCGGTGATGGTGCAATGCGTGCCACCCTCGATCTCCGCCACCACATCTTCGAGGGCGTAGTGGGTAGGCCCGCCCTGGGTGCCGTAGGTCATCACCCGGTTGTAGCGATGCTTGGAATTCTCCCGCCGCGCCTCGCAGGATTGCGCGGTGACGGTGGAGCCGCGATGGACCGGCGGATTGACGAAGCCCAGTGCGCGGATCGGCGGCCGCGCGGCATGGGACATGCGGGTGGCGAAGCCGTGCTTCGCGTGGCCGGCGGGATTGGCGTCGTCGGGCATCAGCTTGCCTCCTTCGGGGTTTCCGGGCGGCTCGCCCATTCGGTCCAGGATCCGTCGTAGACGGCGGGTTCGGGCAGCCCGGCGCGCAGCGCGCCGAGGGTCACGACGCAGGCGGTGACGCCGGTGCCGCAGGAGGTGACGATCGGGCGCGTATCATCCGCGCCGCGCTCCGCGAACATCGCCTTCAGCGTCGCCACGTCCTTCATCACCCCATCCGGGCCCACTAGGTCCGCCGCCGGCAGGGATTGCGCGCCGGGCATGTGGCCCGACGGCAGGCCGGGGCGGGGTTCCGACGCCGTGCCATCGAAGCGCGCCTTGGACCGTGCATCCAGGATCAGCGCCTCACCGCCACCTTGGCGGACGATGCGCTTGATATCGCCGATGCCGGCCAGGCGGCGGGCAATCAGGTCGGCCACGAAGGTGGCGGCAGGGGCAGGGGGGGCGTCGCCGGTCTCCACCGGACGGCCCTCGCGCTGCCATTTCGGCAGTCCGCCATCCAGCACCGCGGCATTCTCATGCCCGAACAGCCGCATCATCCACCAGCCGCGCGGCGAGGCGCGCAGCCCATGCTGGTCGTAGAACACCACGCGGGTGGTGTTGGAGACGCCGAGCGCCCCGATCAGCTTCTCGAATCGCGCCGGCGTCGGGATCATGTGCGGCAGGGCGCTGTCGGGGTCAGCGATCTGGTCGATGTGGAACAGCCGCGCGCCGGGGATATGCGCCTTGCGGAAACCATCCGGCGCATTGCCCTGTTCGGTCGGCAGATAGGTGGTGCAGTCCAGCACCACGAGGTCCGGCTTGCCGAGTTCGGCCGCCAGCCATTCGGTGGAAACCAGCAGGTCCATTTGGGTCACTCCGGCAATACGATGTGGATGCGGCGGTTCTGCCGGCCCTTGCTTTCCAGCTTCAGCACCTCGACCCGCCCGATCTCCCCGGTGCTGGCGACATGCGTGCCGCCGCAAGGCTGCAGATCGACCGGCGCCGCCTCCGCGCCGATGCGGACCAGGCGGATGCGCCCGGCGCCGCGCGGCGGCTGCACGGACAGGGTGCGGACCATCTGCGGGTTGGCGTCCAGCTCCGCCTCCGTGATCCAGGTGGTGGAGATCGGGTGGTCGGCGGCGACCAGCTCCGCCAGGCGTTCGGTGAACCATTCCTTGGCGGGCGGGTCGGGCAGGTCGAAGTCGAGGCGCGACTTCTCCGCGCCGATCTGGTTGCCGGTGGCGTAGATGCCAGGCAGCACGCTGCACAGCAGGTGCAAGGTCGTGTGCATCCGCATGTGCCGATGCCGGCGCGCCCAGTCGAGGCCGAGTGTCACCTCCGCCCCCACCGGCGGCAGGGCGCTGCCGGGGGGCAGGGTGTGCAGGATCGCGCCGGCCTCGCCCTTGATGGCCTCCGCCACGGCGGCTTCCGCGCCATCCCAGCGCAGCGTCCCGGCATCGCCCGGCTGGCCGCCGCTGCGGGCGTAGAGGATGGTGCGGTCCAGCACCACGCCGCGCTCATCGGCGGCGACCACGCGCGCCGTCGCCTCCCGCACATAAGCGTCTTCAGTGAACAAGGTCTCGGTCATCGCTTCCATTCCTCACGCAGCCGCGTGCGGTTCACCTGCAGCCAGAGCAGCGCGAGCGCGCCGGGGGCATTCTGGATGCGGCCCTGCGCCACCATGCGGAAGGCCTCCTCCACCGGCAGCACCAGCACGCGGGTTTCCTCATTCTCGGTGGCCAGGCCATGCGTGGTGGCGCCGGTATCCGACAGGTCCACACAGGCGCAGTGAAAATGCACCACCTCGTCGCAGCCGCCCTGCATCAGCATGAAGGCGCCGATCCGGTCCGTGGCGCCGGCCACCAGCCCGGTTTCCTCGGCCAGTTCGCGCGTGCCGGCTACCACGGGATCCTCCCCCGCCTCCAGCAGCCCGGCGGGGCATTCGGTCATCACCGGCGGCAGGCCGGCGGCGAGTGCCGGCAGGCGGAACTGCTCGATCAGCGCGACGCGGTCGGTGATGGGGTCGTAGGGCAGCATCACCACGCCCTGGCCGCGGCGCCACAGCTCCCAGGTCAGGATGCCGGATTGCGTGCCATCGAAGCGCTCATGGCGGAAGCGCACCCGCTGCAGGGCGAAGCGCTGGCCCCAGACCACCTCATCCTCCAGCACCTCCAGCCCCGGCCAGGGCGGGATCGGCGGGGCCTTGGGGTGGCGGGGCGGGGTGGATGTGGGGCGGGGTGGGCTGGCGCTCATGCCCGGCTGAACCTACGCTTGGGAGCCAGGAACGTCCATGTCCCCCACCCTTCCGATTCCCATCACTGTCAGCGCCGCCCGGCGCCGCGCCATCCTGCTCGTGCTTGCGGCCTCGGCGTCCTTCGTGGTTTCGGCCGCGCTGGTGAAATCGCTGGGGCCGGGCGTGCCGCTGACGCAGATCATCCTGTTCCGCAATCTCTTTGCCCTGCCGCTGCTGATGTTGATGGTGATGCAGGCGGGCGGCTTCCACCTGCTGCGGACACGGCTGCCCTGGCGCCATGCGGAGCGCACGCTGTGGGGCATGTGCGGCATGGTCGGCGCGTTCCACGGCTTCGTGCACCTGCCGCTGGCCACCGCCACGGCGCTCGGCTTCACCATGCCGCTGTTCCTGACGGCGCTTTCGGTGGTGTTGCTGGCGGAAAAGGTGGGCTGGCGGCGCTGGTCGGCGGTGGTGGTGGGCTTTGCCGGCGTGCTGATCATGGTGCGCCCCGGCTTCGGCGGCGCGGCGCTGCCGGTGTTCAGCGTCGGCCTGGTGCTGCTGGGCGCCTTCGGCTGGGCGATGGCCATGATGAGCATCCGCCGCATGGGGGAAGCCGGGGAGCCTGGCGTGTCCATCGTCTTCTGGTTCGCCCTGTCCTCCGCCGTCCTGGCCGGGATCGCCACCATCCCGGTCTGGGTCACGCCTTCGCCGCGGGAATGGCTGCTGCTGGCGGGCATCGGCTGCGTCTCCGCCGTCGCGCAGCTGCTGATGACGGCGGCCTATCGACGGGGGGAGACCACGCTGCTGGCGCCCTTCGAGTATTCCGGGCTGATCTGGACCATGTTCGCCGGCATCCTGATCTGGTCCGAATGGCCCGACATATTCGAACTGATCGGCTTTGCCGTGCTGGTCGGCGCCGGCCTGTTCATCTGGTGGCGTGAAGTGGTGCGGGCTGCGGAGGCACAACGCAAATGACCTTTGACCCGAGCCAGCATCGCATGCTGGCCGAGCAGCGCTGGTTCGAGGATTTCCGGCTCGGCGAACGCTTCCCGCTGCCCAGCCGCACCATGACCAGCGCCATCTTCTCGGCCTTCCAGGCCGCCAGCGGCGACAACCACCCGATCCATTATGACCGCGAATACTGCCGCGCCCGGGGCCTGCCGGACATGCTTGCGCATGGCTACCAGGTGGCGATCCAGACCGCGGCCGGCGCCGGCATCTTCCCGCATCTGGTCGAGGAGTCGCTGAAGGCCTTCCTCGAACAATCCAGCCGCTTCCTGCATCCGGTGGTGCTGGGCGACACGCTGTACCCGGCCCTGGAGGTGGATGAGCTGACGCCAGGCCGCACCACCGGCGTCGTCGGCCTTCGCAGCACGGTCCATAACCAGGCGGGCGTGCAGGTGCTGGAGGGCCGGCACCGCTACCTGCTGCGCAGGCGTGTCAGCGCAGCGCGCCCTCCAGCACCGCCATGATCAGCACCAGCACCACGGCGGTGCCGGCGAGGACGGGGAAGATGTAGGGGTGGCGAAGATGCGAGACGTCGCGCCGGTCCTCGGCATGGCGGTCGTTCTGATACTGGCTCATGCGGGTGTTTCCTTGCTCCACCCAGGCTGAACGTCCGCGCCGAATTCGCGGTTCAGCTCCGTTCCGCCTTCAGCCGGCGGTTTCGCCAGCAGTTTCTCCACCTGTCGCGTCGCGGCATGGTCCGGATGGGCGCGGCGCAGGACCGCGAGATGCGCCTCCGCCGCCGCCTGGTTGCCATCGCGCAGCGCGGCCTGCGCCAGATGCTGCTGCGCCAGCGGATGCTCCGGCACGGCGCGCACCGCGGCGCGGAAGGCGTTGCGGGCCGGGCCGTGTTCGCCCAGCCGCTCATGCAGCCGGCCGATATTCACCAGATGGTCCGCCTCCCGCTGCGCCGCCTGGTTGAGCTGGTGTTCCAGCAGCAGGCAGGCGGCCTCCAGCGCCGCGTCGCGGTCGACCAGCGGCGGGCCTTCGGGCGGCGGGCCGGCGTTGGCCGCATCGAGCGGGGCGAACAGGCGGGTCCGGTCGGGAAACCAGCGCTGGCGCACCGCCTCATTCACCTGTTCGAAGCGGGCCAGGAAGGCGGCGGCCTCGGCTGGATGCGGTTGCCAGCCACGGCCGGGCAGGGCGTCCGACACCGCCGCGGTGAAGCGGCGCCACAACAGGGAGGAGGCGCTCAGCCCCTCCGGCCGCGCCTTCAGGCGCGCGCCCAGCGTTCGCACCAGGTCGATCGCGGCGGGGGTGAGGGACAGGTTGCTCTGGCGGTCGGGGTGATCGGCCGGCACGGCGAGCGGCACGTCGCACAGCGCCAGGAAATCATCCACCGCATCGCCATGCACCAGGCTGGCACCATCGAAGATGCGGACCAGCATGGCGTCCGCGCCAAAGACGGCGGCCCAATCCTCCAGCATGCACGCATAGTCGTAATGCGGCAGCCGGTCCGGCCCGGCTTTCGGCAAGGCGGGTGGGTTGATGCCGGCCACGCGCAGCGCCTGGGTGTAGCCGCTGGCAGCGTGCTGGTCCTGCCGCCGCAGATACACCACCACCCGGATGCGTGCGGCGAAGGGCGCCAGCAGGTCGCGCAGCCGGGCGATGTCCCCCCGTGTGGTCAGCAGCCCGCCGCATTGCTCGGCCGAGAGGATCACGAGCCGCGTCGAGGCCGGCAGCGCCGCCATTTCCGCGGCGAACTCCCGCCGGAACTGCGCCAGCCGCGCCTCCGCGCCGATGCCGTCCCACAGCGCCGGGTTGAAATGCCCGAGCCGTGACAGCGGCACGAGGGAGGCCGGCAGCATCCCGTGATTGGCCCAGCCGGGGCTGGCCGGGTAGCACACGCCGAGCTTCGCCAGCGCCGCCCGCTGCCCGCCCAGTACCCGCTGGATGGACGAGGTGCCGGTCTTAGACAGCCCGATATGCAGGATCAGGTCGGGCGCCATCTCGGCGGCTCAGAGCGTCTTCTTGAACCAGACCCGCGCATGGCCGGCCGGCATCCCGTCCAGCCGCCCGAACTCGGTATAGCCGTTGCGGAGCCAGAAATCCGGCGCCTGGAAGCTGAAGGTGTCGGTGTAGACCTGCCCGCAGCCGCGTTCCCGCGCGATCGCCTCGGCCCGCTGCAACAGCTCCGATCCCACGCCCAGGCCGCGCAGGTCGCGCGACAGCCACAGCCAGTCGATGAACAGCCAGCCCCAGAAGGTCAGCCCCAGCAGGCCACCGCGGGCGGTGCCGTCCGGGGCGCGGGCCAGCAGCGTCACCGGCTCCCGGTCATAGGGGCCGCCCATTTCCTGGTTGAAGGCGTGCAGGCCACGCTGGATGGCGGCGACGGCGTCCAGTTCGGGGAAGGTGTCCTCGGAAATCTCGATCCCGGCATCCGGGCGTATGGCCCTCGGCGCCTCATCCCGCTCCGCCATGCCTCGTCGTCTCCTGCTGTGTCCGCCTGTTGCGGTGCGGCAAGTGGCCACATCGCGCGGCGGCTGAAAAGCCCCGGGGCCGGCCGGGGTCAGCCGCGGCGCAGCGCCAGCAGGGCCGCGGCGAGCGCGCGCATCTCGGTCGCCGCCACGGATTTCGGCGAGGCCTCCGTCACCCCGAGCCCGGCCGCGAAGGCCTGGGCGATGCCGGTGCGGTTGCCGATGGTCGGGCCGAGCAGATGCAGGTCGCGCTGGCCCAGCTCCGCCAGCACCTGCGCCAGCAGCTTGCCGCTGGCCGGTGCACGATTCAGGGCGATGACGGCCGGGCGCTTCTCGCCGAGTGCCATTTCAAGCGTCGCATCCATGGCCCAGAGATCGGCCGAGGAAGGCTGCAACGGCACCAGCACCAGATCCGCGTTGCGGATGGCGATCTTGGCGTCCGTATCGGCATGCGGCGCGGTGTCCATCAGCACCACATCCTGCCCGCCCAGCTTGCCGAGCGCGGCGGGCAGGCGCCAGCCGGCCGGGGCTTCCAGGTGCAGGGGAAGGGCGCGCGGACCGGCCTTGGCACGCTCGGCGCCCCAGCGCGTCAGCGTCTGCTGCGGGTCCGCATCCAGCAATGCGACCTTCAGCCCCTGGCCGGCGAAGGCAGTGGCGAGGTTGGCGCTGAGGGTGGACTTCCCGGCGCCACCCTTGCGCTGCGCGACGGCGATGACGAAGGCCATGCTGGCGACTCCACGACCTGTTGATGCGCAAGTCTAGCAAGAATCGCGCTTCAGCGCCCCGTCGTGGATGCATCCGGCCTGGCGCCGGGGCGCGCCGGCACTGGGCTGTTGCCGAACTGCCCGACGCCTTCACTGCGCTGCGGCTGCGTCGCTCCGGGCACTGGCGGCGCGGGCAGAATGACACGGCCCTCCGGCGGGGTTGTGCGCGGGGGATGGCTGGGCGGCATGCCCACGCCCGGGGGTGGCGATGCAGGCAGCGGACGGTCGGCCGCCGAGGGGGCGCCGGGCAGCGAGGTCGGCGGCGGCTGCGAGCTGGCGGCAGGCTGCTGCGCGACGGCGGCGCCCGCGAACAGCAGCGGCGCGATCAGCAGGAGCCGGAGGGGGCGAAGGAATTGGGTCATGCCGGGTTAGCGCCCCGCCGAGGCGTTCGGTTCCCTGCCCTGGGCCGCGAGGCGGAGGTCGCGCTAGGCTGTTTCGCATGGACCTGCCGCATGAATTGCTGACCCCCGCCGAGATGGCCCAGGCCGATGCCGCCGCCATCGCGGACGGCACGCCGGGCCTGGTGCTGATGCAGGCGGCCGGGCGAGCGGTGGCGCGCGCGGTGATGCGGCGCTTCCGTCCCGTGCGCTGCCTTGTGCTCGCCGGGCCGGGCAATAATGGCGGCGATGGCTATGTGGTAGCGCGGCTGCTGGACCAGGCGGGCTGGCCGGTGGCCGTCGCGGCCCTGGTGCCGCCCAGCCCCGGCACGGATGCGGCCGCGATGGCGGCGCGCTGGCAGGGGCCGGTGCTGCCCTTCACCGCGGCGAAGGCGGCACGGGCCGGGCTGGTGGTGGATGCCGTCTTCGGCGCCGGCCTGTCGCGGCCGGTGGAAGACCGCGTGGCGGAGGTACTTGGCGCGGCGGGCGGGCCCGTGGTGGCGGTGGATGTGCCCTCCGGCCTGGATGGCGCCACCGGCGCGGTGCGCGGCTTTGCGCCAAGGGCCGCGCTGACCGTGACCTTCTTCCGCCTCAAGCCCGGCCATCTGCTGTATCCGGGCCGGGACCTGTGTGGCGAGGTGGTGTTGGCCGATATCGGCCTGCCCGCTTCCGTGCTGCCGGCCATCGCGCCGCGCGCCTTCCGCAACGGCCCGGCGCTGTGGCGCCTGCCGCGCCCCGAGGCCTCCAGCCACAAATACGCCCGCGGCCATGTCGCCGTGATCGCCGGGCCCGGCATGACTGGCGCTGCGCGCCTGGCCGCCGCCGCCGCCCGCCGCACCGGGGCCGGGCTGCTGACCATGCTGGCGCCGGATGCACCGACGGCCGCCGTGCTGCGCGCCGGTGATCCCGGGGTGATGGTGTCGACCGAGGGGGCGGAGGCACTACGCCAGGATGCGCGGATCGGCGTCTGGGTCATCGGCCCCGGCCTGCCGCCGGATGCCGCGACCCGCGAACTGGTGCATCAGGCGGTGGCGGCCGGGCGGCAGGTGGTGGCTGATGCCGGCGCGCTCCGCGCCGCCACGGGCGACCCCGCCGCACTGGCCGGCTGCGCCGTGCTGACCCCGCATCTCGGCGAATTCACCGCCATCTTCGGCCCGCCGGGGGAGGACCGGCTGGCCGCGGTGCGTGCTGCATCCCGCGCCACCGGCGCCGTGGTGGTGCTGAAGGGTGCGGACAGCCTGGTGGCCGCCCCCGATGGCCGCGTCGCCATCAACGCCAATGCCCCGCCCTGGCTGGCCACGGGCGGCACCGGGGATGTGCTGGCCGGGATCATCGCCGGCCTGCTCGCCCAGGGCATGGCCCGCTTCGAAGCCGCCGCCTGCGCCTGTCACATCCACGGGGAGGCCGCATCTCGCGCCGGTCCCGGCCTTTTGGCGGAGGACCTCCAGGGCCACATTGCCGCCACGATGACCGCGATGGCGCTCGACCTGTCCCCGGCCATCGGGCATGCTTCCTGAAACATGCAGAAAGGAACCGTGATGTCCGATGTGGCCGTTTCGCCCGGACTGATCGACCGAGCGCTGCGGCGCGTGACCTCACTCTGGCGCGACATCGCCTCCTCCGCCCCGGCGGGGGAGGAGGGTATCGCGGCCCAGATGCGCGGCTGCCTGGATGCGCGGGGGGGCGAGGTTTCCGCCCGGTCCCGCGCCGCGCGGCTGGCGCAGAGCTACCTGGCCGGCGACCATGCGGCGCGTGGCGAATTCCTGCGGGCGCTCGCCGGCTTCGATTCCGACCACGCCGCCGTGGCCAAGGCGTGGGAGGCGGTGGCCGCCGCGCCGGATGCGGGAGTTCGCGCCACCGCCAAGGCCCGCCTGCGCCGGGTGCTGGAGCCGCCGCGGCTGCGGCTGCTGACGCAGTTCACCACCCTGCCGGATGGCGTGAAGTTCCTGGTGGGACTGCGCGCCGACCTGCTGGCGCGGATGCAGGACGATGCCATGCTGCAGGCGCTGGAGACCGATCTGCGCGGGCTGCTGGCCAGCTGGTTCGATGTGGGTTTCCTCGAACTCCGCCGCATCGACTGGACCTCCCCGGCCGAATTGCTGGAGAAGCTGGTGGGGTATGAGGCGGTGCACCGCATCCGCACTTGGCGCGACCTGAAGAATCGGTTGGATTCCGACCGGCGTTGCTACGCCTTCTTCCACCCGCGCATGCCGGATGAGCCGCTGATCTTCGTCGAGGTGGCGCTGGTGCAGGGCATGGCGGCGAATGTGCAGGGCCTGCTGGATGAAAAGGCACCGCTGCTGGATGCGCGGCAGGCCGATACCGCCGTGTTCTATTCCATCAACAACTGCCAGCGCGGGCTGGATGGAATCTCCTTCGGCAATTTCCTGATCAAGCGGGTGGTGGATCTGCTCGGCGCCGAATTCGGCAAGCTGGAATGCTTTGCCACCCTCTCGCCCATCCCGGGCTTCCGCACCTGGCTGGAGGAAAAGCTGGAGGCCGGCGATACCTCCCTGCTGACGGAGGATGAGGCGGCCACGCTGCGTGCCGCGGCGCCGCCCGACCTGGCCATCGCCGCGCCGGATGCCGGGCCCGCCAAGGCCATGGAGGAAACCGCGCCGCAGACGCTGCGCCGGCTGATCGCGCGGCGCGGCTGGGCGCGGGTGGAGGCCACCTCGAAATCACTGGAGCCGATCCTGCTGCGCGCCGGCGCCCGCTATCTCCTGGCGGAATCCGGCCGCAACGGCAAAAGGGCGCGCGATCCGGTGGCGCATTTCCACCTGTCCAACGGTGCGCGCGTGGAGCGCCTGAACTGGCGGGGCGACATCTCGGAAAAGGGCTTTCGTGAGTCCTGCGGGCTGATGGTGAATTACCGCTACGACCCCGCCAAGATCGAGGATTACCACGAGGCCTATGCCGGTGAGGGCAGGCGCGCCGCATCGCCGGCTGTGCGCAAGCTGGCCAAGGGTTTCGTCTGAGCCTTTCGTCGGAGCCTTTCCTTGGGCCTTTCGTCTGGGCATTGGGTTGAGCCGCCCGCCGCCGCCTGCAAGGATCACGCAGGGGCGGGGGCGGGACAGGCAGCTTGAACATTCTGGGCGTGCCCGATTTCAGGCGCATCCTGCTGGTGGGACTGCTGGTCTCGGTCGCGCGCTGGCTGGAGATGCTGGTGATCGGCGTCGTGGTCTGGCAGCAGACGCAATCCGCCTTCCTGGTCGCCATGATGACGCTGCTGCGGCTGCTGCCGATGGGGTTGTTCGGCGCCTTCCTCGGCGTGGCGGCGGACCGCGTGCAGCGGCGTTCCGCGCTGATCCTGATGCTGGCGGTGCAGGGCGTGGTGGCCTCGGTTCTCGCGATGCTGGCGCTGGGCGGCACCCTGGCCGTGTGGCAGCTCGGCGTCGCCAGCTTCATCGGTGGCATGGTCTGGGCGGCGGATAATCCGGTGCGGCGGATGATGCTGGGGGAGGTGGTGGGCGCCAGCCGCATGGCGCGCGCCGTCTCGCTTGATGTGGTGGCGAACAATGCCAGCCGCATCGCCGGCCCGGCGCTGGGCGGCACCATCCTGGCCGCCGCCGGGCTTGGCCCCGCCTTCCTGCTGTGCGTGGGGCTGTATGCGCTGGCTTCGCTCGCGGCACTGCGCCTTGCGCATCGCAGCATGCTGGTGCCGCGGCACGCCAGCGTGCTCCGCGACATGCGGGAAAGCTTCGGCCTGGTGCTGCGGGTACCCGGCATGGCCGGGGTGATGATCGTTACGCTGGTCTTCAACCTGTTCGCCTGGCCTGTCTCCTCCATGATTCCGGTAATCGGGCAGGAACAATTGCGCCTTGGCGCCGATGGCGTCGGGCTGTTGGCGGGGATGGATGGGCTGGGCGCGCTGGTGGGTGCCGCGCTGCTGGTGCCGCTGGTGCGGCCGGCCGGGTACCGCGCCATCTATGTCGGCGGCACGGCGCTGTATTGCGGCATGTTCGTGGTGTTCGCCGCCACCACCTCGGTGCTGCCGGCGGCGCTGGCGCTGCTGCTGGTGGGCGTGGGCAGTGCCGCCTTCGCGGCGATGCAGGCAACGCTGGTCTACACCACGGCGCCGCCCGAGATGCGGTCCCGTGCGTTGGGCGTGCTGTCCGCCTGCATCGGGCTTGGGCTGCTTGGCTTCCTGCATCTTGGCCTGATGGCGCATTGGCTCGGCGCGCCGCTGGCCACCATGGTGATCGGGCTGGAGGGGATGGCCGCGCTGCTGCTGACTCGGCGGTGGTGGCGCGCGCCGCCAGTCTGAAAGTCGCCAGTCTCAAATATGTGAGGCGTGCGTCAGCCCGGGTCTCGGTTCTCGGGCGACAGAACGGCTCGATGCTGGTATGCGTCTAGCGAGATGGTCCTCTGCCTCAGGGTCCGCATCCGCGGCCGGTTCCTCCCCTGCGTCGGTGTCCTGGTCGAACCGCGCAGGAACATAAGGACAATATGAAGAACGCCGTGGCGCGGTTCCCCATTGTAGGCATTGGTGCCTCGGCCGGTGGCGTTGAAGCGCTGCGATCGTTGTTTCGCGCCATGCGGCAGCCTCTGCCGATGGCCTTCGTGGTGGTGACGCATCTGGCGCGCGGCCATCTCAGCTCACTGCCCGATATTCTCCACGGTTGCACCGACCTGCCGATCCTGGTGGCGGAGGATGGCCAGTTGGTGGAGCCGGGCCATGCCTATGTGATGAAGGAAAACGCCGTCATCACCATGAAGGCGGGCCGCATCGTGCTGCGCCCGCAGCCCGCCGATATCGGCCGCGAACGCCACCCGATCGACGTTTTCCTGGCCTCCCTGGCCGAAGACCAGCAGGATTGCGCCATCGGCATCGTGCTGTCCGGCAGTGGCAGCGACGGCACGCTGGGGCTGAAGGCCATCAAGGCCGCCGGGGGCCTGACCATCGCGCAGGGCACCAACGGCACCACGCCGCAATTCGGCGACATGCCGAACAGCGCCATGGCCGCCGGCGTGGTGGATCTGGTGGTGCCGTCCGAACAGATCGCGGCGCGGCTTTCCGAATTGTCGCACACCTTTGCGGACCCGGCCTATGAAAGGCTGAGCAGCGATGAAACCGTTGCGGTTCACGCAACCATCGCCGACATCCTGCAGACCGTGGTCGGGCATGATTTCTCCGGCTACAAGGACCGCACCTTCTTCCGCCGCGTGCAGCGCCGCATCCATGTGCTGCGGCTGCCGGGGCTCGAGGCCTATATCGCCCGGCTGCGCGCAGATGCCGAGGAAGTACGGACCCTGTTCCAGGACCTGCTGATCGGCGTCACCAGCTTCTTCCGCGATGCGGATGCCTTCGCCGCCCTCGGCGAACGGATCATCCCCCGGCTGTTCGAGGGCCGCGGGCCGGATGAGGTGGTGCGCGTCTGGGTGCCGGGCTGCGCGACGGGGGAGGAAGCCTATTCCCTGGCGATTCTGCTGCGGGAGCAGATGGAGATCCACCCGGGGGGGCCACGGGCGCAGGTCTTCGCTACCGATATCGACGAGGCGGCGCTGGCCGTGGCGCGGCGTGGCCGCTACCCGGGCGCGCTGCTGGCCGGCATGTCGCCGGAGCGGCTGGCGCGACACTTCACCGCGGATGCAGCGAGCTTCGCCGTGGCAAAGCCGCTGCGCGACCTTTGCGTGTTTTCGCCGCACAGCCTGATCAACGACCCGCCCTTTTCGCGAATCGACCTCGTCTCCTGCCGCAACCTGATGATCTATCTGGGCGCGGGTTTGCAGGACCAGGTGGTGCCGCTGTTCCACTACGCGCTGCGGCCCGGCGGCTTCCTGTTCCTCGGCATCGCCGAGACCATCCTGCGCCATACTGAATTGTTCATCCCCGAGGACAAGACGCATCGCATCTACCGGCGCCGCGACGATGTTTCCGCGGATGGTCCGGCCGCGCGGCTGCTGGCAAACCCGCGCGGCCCCACCCGTATCTGGCCCTCCCGCACCATGCTGCGTCCGCCGATACCGGCGCGCGGCACGGAACTGCGGCAGGCGGCGGAGGCGCTGGTGCTGGACCGCTTCGCCCCGGCCCATGTGGTGGTGAACCGCGATGGCGACGTGCTGCACCAATCCGCGCATCTCGGCCGCTACCTGGAACCGGCCACCGGCCGGCCGAGCCGGCAGCTTGTCGCCATGGCGCGCTCCGGCCTGCGCTTCGCGCTGCGCACCGCCTTGCGGGAGGCGATCGAGGGCAAGGCCACCGTGGTGCGCCCGCAGGTTGAAATCGAGGAAGGCAACCGTCGCAACAGCATCACCCTGACCATCGCGCCGATGGGCGGGCGGGAGGTGGCGGAGCAGCAATACCTGGTGGTCTTCGCCGACCTGCCCATGGTCGCGCTGCCCGCCGTGCCGCTCGATGCGGCAGGGCAGGGCCACGTGCTGCTGCTGGAACGCGAGCTGCGTGACACGCGGGAGAAGCTGCTGTCGGTGACCGAGGAATACGAGACCGCGACGGAGGAACTGACCTCCGCCAATGAGGAAATGGTCTCGGTAAATGAGGAATTGCAGTCCACCAACGAGGAGCTGGAAACCTCGAAGGAGGAACTGCAATCGGTGAATGAGGAGCTGCGCGCCGCCAATACCGAGCTCTCCATAAAGATCGATGAGCTGGACCGGTCGAACGCCGATCTGGGGAACCTGTTCGACAGCACGCAGATCGCCACGCTGTTCCTCGACCGCCATATGGTGATCCGCAGCTTCACCCCGGCGGTGACCAGCATCTTCAATCTGGTCGCTGGCGATCGTGGCCGCCCGGTGACGGACTTCGCCGGGCAGCTCGACATGGTCAATCTGCGCCGCGAAGTGCGGCGCGTGCTGGATGAGCGGATGCCGGTGGAACGTCGCGTCACCGCGCGGGACGGGCAGGTTCACTACCTGATGCGCCTGTTGCCCTATCGCACGGCCGAAGACGAGGTGGACGGCGTGGTGCTGACCTTCTTCGACGTGACCAAGGTGGTGGAGGGTGAGATCCTCAGCACGCTGGTCGATGAGCTGAACCACCGCGTCCGCAACATGCTTCAGGTGGTTCAGGCCGTTGCCACCAACACGTTGCGCCACGCCACCTCGCTGCAGGATTTCTCCGCCATCTTCGGTGGGCGCATCAAGGCCCTGGCGCGGGCGCATGAGCTGGTCGGCGAGCAGGGCTGGACCACGGTGGACCTGGAGGCGATGTTCGCCAAGGAATTGGCGCCGCATGGCGGCCGGCCGGAGCGTATCGCCCTCACCGGCGCCGCCGTGCCGCTGCGGCCGAAGGTGGCGTTGGGGCTGGGTATGGTGCTGCATGAGCTGGCGACGAACGCCACCAAGCACGGCGCGCTTTCGGTCCCGCTCGGCCAGTTGCGGATCAGCTGGTCGGTCGCGGGGGAGGGTGCAGCTGCACGCCTGCACATCATCTGGCGGGAGTTGGGCGGGCCGCCGCCGGTGCAGAGCCACAAGCGCGCCGGCTTCGGCACGGAGCTGGTCACCCGGCTGCTGAAGCACGACCTGGGCGGCACAATGACGCAGACCCAGGCCGATGGCGAGCGCATCATCGCGCTGGATCTGCCCCTGCGCGGCATGCCGATACCGCGCCCGGTGGCGGTGGACACCAGCCCCGCGGCCGCCCTGCCGCGCAACGGCCGGGCGCTCTGAGGCACCCGTCTCAGGCCAGCGCGAAGCGCACCGTGATGCGGGATCCCGGTCCGCCGGCGAATTCGACCAGGCCGCCGATGGTGGCCGCCATGGCCTGCACGATGCGCCCGCCAAGGCCGGTGCCGGCGGCCCGGTTGACGCCGGCCCCGCCAATGCCGTCATCCTCCACCTGCAAAACGCCGTCCGTCCCGTCCAGCGCCAGCGTCACCCGGATCGGGCCACCATGCGGCGCGCCCGGATAGGCGTATTTCAGCGCATTGGTGACCAGCTCGGACAGGATGACGCCGAGGGAAACGGCACGATCCGGCGGCACTTCCAGCGCCGCGCCGGTGAAGTCGATGCGCGCCGTCTCCACGCTGCGCCCGATCTCCTCCAGCAGCCCGCCCAGATAGTCGTTCAGCGCGACGGAGCGCACATCGGCGGAGGTGTAAAGCCGGCGATGCACCTGCGCCACGGCGGCGATGCGGTGGCGCACCGCGGCCAGCGCCGCCCGCGCCGCCGGGTCGGTGACCGCGCCTTCCTGCAGACGCGTCAGGCTGGCGATGATCTGCAGGCTGTTGGCGACGCGGTGGTTCATCTCCTGCAGCAGCAGCGCGCGGCTGGCGGCCAGCTCCTCCGCCCGGTCGAGCGCGGAGCGCACCTTGGCCTCCGTCTCCGCCTGCTGGCGGCGCATCGCGGCGCGGTCCACCGCACCCTCAATCGCGCGGTGCAGCAGCAGCAGGAAGCTTTCGCCCGGCGTCTTCACCACGAAATCCTCCGCGCCCGCACGCAGCGCCGCCACGGCGACGCGCGTTTCATCCGCGCCGGTGACGAAGATGACGGGCGCCGGATTGGGCAAGGCGTGCAGGGCGGCCAGCGTCTCCAGGCCATCGGCGCCCGGCATGTAGTGGTCCAGGCAGATCGCGGCGAATTCCTCCTCCCGCGCCCGTGCAAGTCCCTGGTCGCCATCATTGGCGGTGACAACCTGATGGCCGAAGCGGCCAAGCGCGCGCTGGACCAGGCGGCACAGCGCCTGGTCGTCATCGATGTAGAGGATACGCAAGGCCGGCTGGGTCATGGGGCTGTTGGCGGCACCTGGATCACGGCGAGGAACAATCCGAGCTGGCGGACGGCCTGGGCGAAGGTTTCGTAATTCACCGGCTTGGTGATGTAGACGCTGCAACCGAGTTCATAACAGCGCCGGATCTCCCGGTCGTCATCTGTCGTCGTCAACACGATCACGGGTGCGAGGCGCAATTCGGCATCCGCCTTCAGCCGGGCGAGAATGTCGATGCCGCTCATATCCGGCAGGTTGAGATCGAGCAGCACCAGCACCGGCGCACCGGCCTGACGCTGCGGTCCGAACAGATGCTCCACCGCGGCCGTGCCGGAGGCGAGGTGCAGCACGGTGTTGTAGACGCCGGCGCGCTTCAGGTTCTTCTCGATGAGGCGGGCATGCCCCTCATCATCCTCGATCATGACGATACTGACGGCTTGGGCGGAGACATTCATGCGGGCTGGTCCTCCAATGCGTGGGCCGTGTCTGGGTCGGGTGCGGGCAGCACATCCGGCAGCAGCAGGGTGAAGACGGAACCTTCGCCGAGGCGTGACGTCAGGCGGATATCGCCGCCCATGCGGCGGGCCAGGGCACGGACATGCGCGAGGCCGATACCCTCCCCGGGCTTGTCCTGCGGGCCGGATCGGCGGAACAACTCGAACACGCGGACATGGTCGCGCTGGGCGATGCCGCGGCCATTATCCACCACGTCCAGCGCATGCAGCCCGGCTTCCCGCCGCGCGCGCACCAGGATGCGGCCCGGCCGGGCGGGGTCCAGGTATTTCACCGAATTGTCCAGCAGATTGCCGAGGATCTGTTCCAGCGCCAGGCGGTCTGTCTGCAAGGTGGGGAAGGGGGCCTGCAGCCGCATTTCCGCACCGGCGCCGTCGAGCTGGTGCTGCAGGCTGTTCGACAGCCCCTCCAGCAGCGGCTGGACCGGCACGACCTCCGCCACCAGGCGTCGGCGGCCCTCGCGCGAAAGCGCCAGGATGGCGCCGATCAACCGGTCCATGCGGGTGGTGGAGGAGCGGATGAAGCCGATCGCCTCCGGGATATCCCCACCCACCGCATCGCGGACTTCCTGCGTGACCAGGGCAGGGGCCTCGGCCTCGGCACGTTCGATCAGGCCACGCACCGCGACGATCGCGGTCTCCAGCTCCTGCGTGAAGCCCATGACATTGACCAGTGGGGCGCGCAGATCGTGGGAGACGATGTAGGCGAAGCGCTGGATTTCCTCATTCGCCGCCATCAGCGAACCGGTGCGCGTGGCAACCCGCTGTTCCAGGCTGGCATTGGCGCGTTGCAGCGCCGCCTGCGCCGCCTCCAGGTCCCGCGTGTAGCTGCGGGCGGCGCGCAGGGTGCCGAAGCTGACCAGGGCGATCAGCAGCAGGCCAACAAGCGCGCCGTACAGCAGAAACCGCCCGGCCCTTTCCAGTGTTTCGCTGCGCTGCTGCTGCCGGGCGCTGGTGCGCTGCTCCACACCGTCGATCTGTTCCCGCACCTGGTCCATCAGCAGCTTGCCGCGCCCGCCACGGACCAGCGTGATTGCCGCCGGCATGTTGCCGGCCTCGACGAGGGCCACGCCCTGCTGCAACTCGGCCAGCTTCGCTTCCACGGCGGCACGAAGTTCGGCCTGAGCCTCGATGACGCCGCCATCGGCCGCCACCTGTGCGGCCAGCGTATCAAGCTCCCTCGGCAGTTGGGTCTGCGCGGCTTGGTAGGGCGCCAGATAGGCGGGATCACCCGTCAGCAGGTAGCCACGCTGGCCCGTCACCGCATCCTGCAACGTCGCCATGACCTCCGCATTCGAGACGCGGATCTGCTGGGTCGTGACGACCGCCATGGCGTAGCTGCGGGTTTCCTGGATCAGCCAGACGAAACCCACGCCAAGCGCGAGGAGAATGACAAGCCCAAGCGCCGTGAGGCCGAGGGTGATGCGGCCGAAGGCTGCCTGCGTCCAGGTCATGGATCCGTTTCGGTTTCATTGCAGCGTGCGGACAAGCGGCCGCAGCGCCCCTTCGCCGGGGGCGGCCTGCGGCACAAGAGCGCGCGGGCGACCGTTCTGTTCCCGGCTTTCACCTTTTCGTGTTGCGCGCGGCCCGGCTCTGGCAGGCCCATGGGCCTGTCGGACCGCCTTCGCGCCGCCGCCGTCGCGTCGTATCCTGCCGGCAAATGTCCAGGAGGCGCAGATGACCGCCGAACGCCCGACCCGCACGGCGGCCCAGCCGCAACCGGCCGAATTGGCGCGCACCGATGCCGAGCGGCTTCGTCTGCTGCATGCGTTGGAACGCAAGCTGCTGTGGCTGTCCGCCTGGATGATCCACCACGCAAACCATATCCGCCCGAACCGGGATGGGCTGAAGGTAGGCGGGCACCAGGCTTCCTGCGCTTCCTCCGTCTCGATCCTGGCGGCTTTGTATTTCGAGATCCTGCGGCCGCAGGACCGGGTGGCGGTGAAGCCGCATGCCGGGCCGGTGTTTCATGCCATCAATTATCTGCTCGGGCGGCAGGAGCGGGAGAAGCTGTCCACGCTGCGGCAGTTCGGCGGCATCCAGCCCTATCCCAGCCGGGTGAAGGATGGCGCGGAGGTGGATTTCTCCACCGGCTCCGTCGGCCTCGGCGTGGCGCTGACCAGTTTTGGCAGCCTGGTGCAGGATTATGTGCGCCTGCATGGGCTGGGGCGGTCGGAGATTCCGCCGGGGCGGCATGTCGCGATCGTCGGCGATGCCGAGCTCGATGAGGGCAACATCTACGAGGCCCTGCTGGAGGGCTGGAAGCACGATGTCCGCAATGTCTGGTGGGTGGTGGACTACAATCGCCAATCGCTCGACAGCGTGGTGCCGGACCGGCTGTTCGGCCGGATCGAGGGCCTGTTCCGCGACATGGGGTGGAACGTCGTCACTCTGAAATACGGCCGCCGCCTGGAAGCCGCCTTCGCGCGGGAGGATGGGGAGGCGCTGCGCCGCTGGATCGATGACTGCCCCAACAGCCTCTACGCCGCACTCACCTTCCAGGGGGGCGCCGCCTTCCGCCGCGCGATCCTGGCGGAGCTGGGCCGGGTGGAGGGGGTGCGCGCCATCATCGACCCGCTGGACGATGACGAGCTGGCGGCGCTGATGACGAATCTCGGCGGCCACGACATCGAGACACTGACCGAGGCCTTCCGCGCCGCGGCGGCGGAAGGTGACCAGCCGACCTGCTTCATCGCCTACACCATCAAGGGCATGGGCCTGCCCTTCGCCGGGCACAAGGACAACCATGCCGGGCTGATGACCAAGGAGCAGATGGCGACCTTCCGGGAGGTCATGCGCATCCGCGACGGGCATGAATGGGACCGCTTCGAGGGGCTGGACGTGCCGGTGCCCGAGCTGGAGGCCTTCCTCGCGGGCCTCCCCTTCGCCCAGCCTTTGGCGCCGGAGGGGCGCCAATTGCAATCGCCCACCATCCCGGTGCCCGCCACCCTGCCGGCGCCCCGCATCCCGCCCGGCCGGATGATGTCCACCCAGGGCGCCTTCGGTGAAATCCTCGCCGAGATCGGCCGCGGGCAGGGGGCCAACGCGGCCTTGGCCGAGCGCATCGTCACCACCAGCCCGGATGTCACCGTCTCGACCAATCTCGGCCCCTGGGTGAACCGGCGCGGCATCTTCGACCGGCATCTGAAGAACGACGTGTTCCGGGACGCCAAGCTGGCCTCCGCGCAACGCTGGGGGATGGGGCCGGAGGGGCAGCATATCGAGCTCGGCATCGCCGAGCAGAACCTGTTCCTGCTGTTGGGCGCGCTGGGTCTGTCCCATTCGCTGTATGGGGCGCGGCTGCTGCCGGTGGGGACGGTGTATGACCCCTTCGTCAATCGCGGGCTGGATGCGCTGATCTATGGCTGCTACCAGGATGCAAGGTTTCTTTTGGTTTCAACACCTTCCGGCCTGACCCTCGCCCCGGAAGGCGGCCAGCATCAGTCGGTGAACACGCCGCTGATCGGCATCGCGCAGGACCGGCTGGTGGCCTACGAGCCGGCCTATGCGGATGAGCTCGCCATCCTGATGCGCTTCGCCTTCGACCACATGCAGAAGCCCGATGGCAGCGCCGTCTGGCTGCGCCTGTCCACCCGCGCCTTGGCGCAGCCGGAACGCAAGCTGGACCCGGCTGGCGTCATCGCCGGCGGCTATTGGATGGTGCCGCCCGGGCCAGGTTCGAAGCTCGCCATCGCCTATCAGGGCCCGATCGCGCCGGAGGTGCGGGAGGCGTTCGAGGCGATTCGGGAGGATGTGCCCGATGCGGGCCTGCTCGCCGTGACCAGCCCGGACCGCCTGCAGGCTGGCTGGCTGGAAAGCCGCCGCGGGCGGCGCCAGGGCAAGGCGAGCGAGGCCTCCGCCATCGAAACCCTGCTGGCGCCGCTGGACCGGGACGCCGCGTTGGTCACGATCCTGGATGGCCATCCGGCGGCACATGCCTGGCTTGGCGCGGTGCGCGGGCAGCGGGTGGTGCCGCTGGGCGTGGATCGCTTCGGCCAGGCGGGCGACCTGCCGGACCTCTATGCCGCCTATGGGCTGGACGCCTCCGCCATCCTGGATGCCTGTGCGGCGGCGGTGCTGGGGGGCGAGTAGACCTGGGGCAGCCGCGCGGCTAGGAACACGTCACGCGGGCGTGGTGAAATGGTAGACACGCTGGTTTTAGGTACCAGTGGCGCAAGCCATGGGGGTTCGAGTCCCTCCGCCCGCATACCCAAGCCTCCCGCTCGCCGCGCTGATGGCCCGGTTTCGGGGCCTTCCCCATTGCCCCCGGCGCCCTTGGGCGGTAACGGGGCGAGCCTCAAAGCGTCTTGCGCCCGTCATGGGCGCCTCTGTGCATAAAGAAGGTCCGAAATGCAGGTCACCGAGCTTCCCGCCGAGGGGCTGAAAAGGGCGTTCCAGGTCGTCGTCCCGGCGGCGAGCCTCGCCGAAAAGCGCGACAAGCGCCTGAAGGAACTGGGTGCGGATCTCCGCCTGCCCGGCTTCCGCCCCGGCAAGGTGCCCACCGCCGTGGTCAAGCAGCGCTATGGCCAGGCGGTTGCCGGCGAAGTGCTGGAGCAGTCGGTGGATGACGCGACCCGCCAGGTGATCGCCGATCGCGGCCTGCGGCCCGCCATGCAGCCGAAGATCGAGCTGGTGAACTACAGCGAGGGTGCCGACCTCGAATACAAGATCGACCTCGAGCTGCTGCCCGAGATCCCGATGCCAGACTTCGCCTCGATCGAGCTGGACCGCCAGAAGGCGACCCCAGGCGATGCCGAGATCGACGCCTTCCTGGCCACCATGGCCGGCCGCCTGGCGAATCTCGAGGACGTGGCCGAGCCGCGCCCGGCCGCCAAGGGCGAGATGCTGGTGGTCGATTTCGAGGGCCGCACGAAGAACGAGGACGGCAGCCTGTCCGAACCCTTCCCGGGCGGGACCGCGACCGACACCCCGATCGAGGTCGCCGGCGACGGCTTCATCCCCGGCTTCACCGAGCAGTTGGAGGGCATGTCCCCGGGCGAGCAGAAGGAAATCAACGTCTCCTTCCCCGCCGAATACGGCTCCGCCGCGCTGGCCGGCAAGGATGCTGTCTTCGCCATCAACGCCAAGGCGTTGAAGGTGAAGGTGCTGCCGGCGATGGATGATGAATTCGCCAAGCGCCTGGGCCTTGAGGACGTCGCGACGCTCCGCGCCAAGGTCGCCGAGAACCTGCAGGGCGAATATGACGGCCTGGCCCGGATGAAGGTGAAGCGCGCTTTGCTGGACGCGCTGGCCGAGAAGGCCGTGTTCGAAGTGCCGCCGGGCATGGTGGAGGGCGAGTTCGCCCAGATCTGGCAGCGCGTGGAGCAGGACCTGAAGGCCGGCAAGCTCGATGCTGACGACCAGGGCAAGGACGAGGATACGCTGAAGGCCGACTACCGCGGCATCGCGGAGCGCCGGATTCGCCTCGGCCTGCTGCTGTCGGAAATTGGCCGCACCAACAACATCCAGGTCTCGAACGAGGAGCTGACTGCCGCCATGCGGCAGGAAGCCTCCCGCTACCCGGGCCAGGAGAAGCAGGTTCTGGATTATTTCCGCAAGAACCCGCAGACCATCGAGAACCTGCGCGCGCCGATCTTCGAGGAGAAGGTGGTCGATTTCGTGCTGGAACTGGCCAAGGTGACGGACCACCAGGTGGCGCCGGAGGACCTGAGCGCCGAGGAAACGGCAGCGGCCTGAGCCGCTGCCCCATAGGCAAGCGTTGCGCGGGGCGGTGCCAGCAGGCCCCGCCCCGTTTGTTTTGCGGGGCTTGCCAGTTGCGGCCGCAGCCCCCAACTCCGGCAGCCGCCGCGGCGCCCGGTCGGGGCGCGCCGGGAGGGGGGGCTTTGCGAGGCGCGCGGCTTTCCCCATCTTAAAGGGAATGGCAGAGATTCGCTGTCAGGCTGCGGCTCAGCTTGCCCGGCCGGGGGGAATCAGCCGGGATTGTTTCGCCCAGGCCGGTGACGGACGGGCATGAAAGGGACCACCATGCGTGACCGCGATCCGGTCGAATTCTACAATAACGCGCTCGTCCCCATGGTCGTCGAACAGACGGCGCGTGGCGAGCGTGCCTATGACATCTATTCGCGCCTGCTGAAGGAGCGGATCATCTTCATTACGGGGCCGATCTTCGACCAGGTTGCTTCCCTCGTCTGCGCGCAGCTGCTGTTCCTGGAAAGCGAGAACCCGAACAAGGAGATCGCCTTCTACATCAACAGCCCCGGCGGCGTGGTGACGGCCGGCCTCGCGATGTACGACACCATGCAGTACATTCGCAGCCCGGTCTCCACCGTCTGCCTCGGCATGGCCGCTTCCGCCGGCAGCCTGCTGCTGACCGCCGGCGCCAAGGGCAAGCGCTTTGCCCTGCCGAACAGCATGGTCATGGTCCACCAGCCTTCTGGCGGCGCCCAGGGCCAGGCGACGGACATCGCCATCCAGGCGCGCGAGATCCTGAAGACGCGGGAACGCTTGAACCGCATCTATGTGCACCATACCGGCCAGCCGCTCGCGGAGATCGAGGCCAAGATGGAGCGCGACACCTACATGACGGCCGAGGAAGCCCGCGACTTCGGGCTGATCGACCAGGTCGTGGAACAGCGGCCGGTGCCGCCGACGGACCCGGTGAAGATCTGAACGCGCTGGTTCCATGGGGCGGCCCTGTGCCGCCCCGGCGATGCCACGGTGCGAGTTGCACTTTCCCCCGCAGGATTGTGGGGCTACATTCCTTCGTTTCCCGCCCCCCCGTCGGGGGGCAGGTATCCCGGTCCGTCAGCCTGCGAGGCGGCCGCGGCTTGAGGCTTCGGAGCGCGCATGAGCAAGTCTGGCGACTCGAAGAATACCCTGTACTGCTCGTTCTGCGGCAAATCGCAGCACGAGGTCCGGAAGCTTATCGCCGGACCCACCGTGTTCATCTGCGACGAATGCGTCGAGCTGTGCATGGACATCATCCGCGAGGAGCACAAGACGCATCTCGTGAAGTCGCGTGATGGCGTTCCGACGCCCCGCGAGATCTGCAAGGTGCTGGATGATTACGTGATCGGGCAGGACCACGCCAAGAAGGTCCTCTCGGTCGCGGTGCATAATCATTACAAGCGTCTGGCGCATGGTGGGAAGGCGGGCGAGATCGAGATCGCCAAGTCGAACATCATGCTGATCGGCCCCACCGGGTCGGGCAAGACGCTGCTGGCGCAGACGCTGGCCCGCATCCTCGACGTGCCCTTCACCATGGCGGATGCGACAACGCTGACCGAGGCCGGCTATGTGGGTGAGGATGTTGAGAACATCATCCTCAAGCTGCTGCAGGCCGCGGACTACAATGTGGAGCGCGCCCAGCGCGGCATCGTCTACATCGACGAGGTCGACAAGATCAGCCGCAAGTCGGACAATCCCAGCATCACGCGGGACGTGTCTGGTGAGGGCGTGCAGCAGGCGCTGCTGAAGATCATGGAAGGCACCGTGGCCTCCGTGCCGCCGCAGGGTGGCCGGAAGCATCCGCAGCAGGAATTCCTGCAGGTGGACACGACCAACATCCTGTTCATCTGCGGTGGCGCCTTTGCGGGGCTTGAGAAAATCATTGGCTCCCGCGGCAAGGGCTCGGGCATCGGCTTCGGCTCCGAGGTCCGCGCGCCGGATGAACGCCGGACCGGCGCCATCCTGAAGGAAGTGGAGCCCGAGGACCTGCTGAAATTCGGCCTGATCCCGGAATTCATCGGCCGCCTGCCAGTGGTGGCGACGCTGGAGGACCTGGATGAGAAGGCCCTCATCGAGATCCTGACCAAGCCGAAGAACGCGCTGGTCAAGCAATACCAGCGCCTCTTCGAGATGGAGGGGGCGAAGCTCACCTTCACCGAGGACGCCATGAAGTCCGTGGCCATGCGCGCCATCCAGCGTCGCACCGGCGCCCGCGGCCTGCGCTCGATCATGGAGGCGATCCTGCTGTCCACCATGTTCGACCTGCCCGGCCTTGAGGATATCGAAGAAGTGGTGGTGAACCGGGAAGTGGCCGAAGGCCGCGCCAGCCCGCTGTTCATCTACGGTGAACGCCCCGCGGAGCAGTCTGCGGGGTGAACACGGCGGTGGCTTCCCCGGCACAAGGTCCCCGATGGGGCGCGCCTTGTGGTGGTGGGGAGGGGGGGCCATCTGTTTGACAATCCCGTGGCGCAGGGAGCCGTGCCGAGAACCAGGCGCCCAGGTGGGCCGCCTGGGGGCGGCTTCCGCGCCGATCGTCCAAAGTGAGGTCCGATATGGCGGCTAATCCCACCGAACCCGTTCGCGGCGAACTGCTCCCCGTCCTGCCGCTGCGCGACATCGTCGTTTTCCCCCACATGATCGTGCCGCTCTTCGTCGGGCGCGAGAAATCCGTCCGCGCGCTGGAAGCGGTGATGCGTGACGACAAGCAGATCCTGCTGGTCGCGCAGAAGAACGCCGCGCAGGATGACCCGGGTGCCGATGATCTGTACCAGGTCGGCACTGTCTCCACGGTGCTGCAACTGCTGAAGCTGCCCGACGGCACCGTTAAGGTGCTGGTCGAGGGCGGCCGGCGCGCGAAGATTGCCGCCTACAAGGGCACCGAACCGTATTTCGAGGCCTTTGCCGAGGCGGCCGTTGAGCCGCCGAAGCCCGAAGGGCGCGAGCTGGAGGCGCTGGCGCGCACGGTGGTCGCGCAGTTCGAGCAGTATATCAAGCTCAACAAGAAGATCGCGCCCGAGGTGCTGGTCTCGATCAATCAGATCGAGGAACCGGCCAAGCTGGCCGACACGGTGGCCAGCCACCTGAACCTCAAGATTTCAGAAAAGCAGGAACTGCTGGAGATCGAGGGCATCGGCCCGCGGCTCGAGCGTGTCTTCGCCCATATGGAATCCGAGATCGGCGTCCTGCAGGTGGAAAAGCGCATCCGCAGCCGCGTGAAGCGGCAGATGGAGAAGACGCAGCGCGAATACTATCTGAACGAGCAGCTCAAGGCGATTCAGAAGGAACTCGGCGAGGGCGAGGAAGGCAAGGACGAATCCGCGGAGCTGGAGGCCAAGATCAAGGCCACCAAGCTGACCAAGGAAGCGCGCGAGAAGGCGATGGCGGAGCTGAAGAAGCTCAAGACCATGTCGCCGATGTCCGCCGAGGCCACCGTGGTCCGCAACTACCTCGACTGGATGCTGTCCATCCCGTGGAAGAAGAAGACCAAGATCCGCAACGACATCGTCGCGGCGGAAGCGGTGCTGGACGCGGACCACTACGGCCTAGAGAAGATCAAGGAGCGGATCATCGAGTATCTGGCGGTGCAGACCCGCAGCCCGAAGATCCGTGGCCCGATCCTGTGCCTGGTTGGCCCGCCTGGCGTGGGCAAGACCTCGCTCGGCAAGTCCATCGCCAAGGCGACCGGCCGCAACTTTGTTCGCATGTCGCTCGGCGGCGTGCGGGACGAGGCGGAGGTGCGCGGCCACCGGCGGACCTATATCGGCTCCATGCCCGGCAAGGTGCTGCAGGGGATGAAGAAGGCGAAGTCGTCCAACCCGCTGTTCCTGCTGGATGAGATCGACAAGCTCGGCGCCGATTGGCGCGGCGACCCGTCCTCCGCTTTGTTGGAAGTGCTGGATCCGGAGCAGAACGGGACCTTCAACGACCACTACCTGGAGGTCGACTACGACCTGTCCGACGTGATGTTCGTCACCACGGCCAACAGTCTGCGGATGCCGCAGCCGCTGCTGGACCGCATGGAGATCATCCGCATCCCCGGCTACACCGAGGATGAGAAGGTCGAGATCGCCAAGCGCCATCTGCTGCCCAAGGTTAGCGAAGCGAATGGCCTGAAGGCCGGCGAGTGGTCCATTTCGGACGAAGCGCTGCGCGACATGGTGCGCTACCACACCCGGGAAGCCGGCGTGCGCAACCTGGAGCGCGAGCTGGCTGGCATCGCCCGCAAGGCGGTGAAGGAGATCGTCGCGAAGAAGTCCAAGAAGGTGGCGGTCAACGTCAAGAACCTGGACAAATTCGCTGGCGTCCGGAAGTTCCGCTACGGCGAGGCGGAAGCCGAGGACATGGTGGGCGTCGTCACCGGCCTGGCCTGGACCGAGGTGGGTGGCGAAATCCTCACCATCGAATCCGTGGTGCTGCCGGGCAAGGGCGCGGTGAAGACCACCGGCAAGCTGGGCGACGTGATGCAGGAAAGCGTCTCCGCGGCGCTGTCCTATGTTCGCAGCCGCTCGATCAACTTCGGCATCAAGCCGACGGTGTTCGAGAAGCGGGACATCCATGTCCATGTGCCGGAAGGCGCGACGCCGAAGGATGGTCCCTCCGCCGGCGTGGCGATGGCGACCTCCATCGTCTCCGTCCTTACGGGCATCGCGGTGCGCAAGGATATCGCCATGACCGGCGAGATCACGCTGCGCGGCCGGATTCTGCCGATCGGCGGGTTGAAGGAAAAGCTGCTGGCGGCGCTGCGGGCTGGCGTCACCACGGTCTTCATTCCGAAGGAGAATGAGAAGGACCTGGCCGAGATCCCCGACAACGTGAAGAAGAACCTGACCATCATCGCGGTCAGCCACGCGGATGACGTGATTTCCCAGGCCCTGGTGCGGAAGCCCGAGGCCATCACCTGGGAGGAGCCGGCCGAGCCGGCGGCAGGTGCGGGTGGCGGCACCGGTGACGGGGCGACGGTTCGCCCCCACTGAAGGATGAGTGGCGAAGGGGCATGCAGTATGCGCCCCTTCGTCGTTCGCCCTTTTCTTGTCCCGGTCTCACGAAATGATTTTGATTCGGCGGGCGGTGCGGCCGAAGAACCTCGCCCGCTGTGTTTCTGCCGCATGTGCCGCACGAATGGCGGATATCCGCGGCTAATCGGCCGTCGTGGCGTTGACGCCGCAGAAAGCGCGCTCCTAGTGTGCCCCGAAGACGGGGCTGATTCGCGCCCGTACCACCACGCAAGATGCACAGGAACCTGAAGGGGGGTCCCACATGAACAAGCAGGATTTGGTTAACGTTGTTGCGGAGGCTGCCGATCTTCCGAAGGCCAAGGCGGGCGATGTTTTGGATGCGGTTTTCGAGGCAATCGAGAAGGCGCTGAAGAACAACACCGAGGTTCGCCTGGTCGGCTTTGGCACTTTCAGCACGTCCAGCCGCAAGGCTGGCACGGGCCGCAACCCGCGCACGGGTGAGGAGATTGCGATCCCTGCGACGACGACCGTTCGCTTCAAGGCCGGCAAGGGCCTGAAGGACGCCGTGAACTGAGACTGCCGTCTTTGGCAGAGTGAGTGGTGAAAGGGTCGGCCCGCAGGGGCCGGCCCTTTTGCCGTTCAGAGGCCTTGGCGCGGCCTGCCGCAGGCGCTACGCCAAGGCGGCGAGGGGCGCTTAGCTCAGCGGTAGAGCGCCTGTCTTACACACAGGTGGTCGGCGGTTCGATCCCGTCAGCGCCCATTCTCCCACGGCTGGGCCGCGGGAAAATCCCCCGGAGGGAATGCGAAGCGACCAGCGCGGCATCG